>NZ_JBITMV010000016.1:0-216309 GCF_044466625.1 Micromonospora sp. NPDC049366 | reverse complement strand
TGGGAGAGTAGGACACCGCCGGACAATCTTCCCGTCAGGGCCACCCTTTGTGAGGGTGGCCCTGACGCGTTTTCCACCCCAATTCCCGGACGTCGGCCGACAGTTGTGCGAGGAGCCCGGTACCGGCGACCGACCCGAGGTCGGCACCGGACCTTCACGGCGAAGGCTCCGCTGGGGGAGCGGTAAGGCCGTGGAGGCTCGCTGGGCCCGTCAGCGCGGCCGAGGGCCGCGGCGACGCGCAGAGGCGGTCGACGTGGCGCGTCAGGAGGCGCATCCCCGGGATCGCTGACACTGGTGGCGGCGCCAGGAGGCGTACGGGGATCGCTGACACCGGTGGCGCCAAGCGGCGTACCCCCGGAACGGGCCCCGGTCAGTCGCGGGTCTGGATGCCCTCGCGGAGGTCGCGGAACAGCCTGCTCGCGTCGTCGACGCTACGCCCGGGGAACATGGCCATCGCGACGCTGCCGTGGTCGGCCCACCCGCAGATGGCGAAGTCGCCGCCCTCACCGCTGGTGGTGCCGCACTTCATGACGCCGCCCAGGTCGCCGGCGGGCACCTCGCGCAGGCCGTTCACCTTGCCCGTCTCGTCGGACATCAGCCCGAAGAGGCTGTCCAGGTCACGCTCCGGCTGCCACAGCAGGGTGGTGCCGCCGAACACGAGCACCGAACGCTTGTCGTCGGCCGGGTCCCGGTAGACGGTGCCGAAGCTGCGGTCCAGCTGGATGTCGGCGGCGAAGCCGCTGCGCAGGTAGTCGGCGGTGCTGCGTGCCCGCTCGCTGTCGTCCCGGGTCAGCCCGGCCACCCGGTCGGGGCTGGCGAGCTGGGTGTCCTTCTGCTGGGCGATCCGCCAGCCGACCACCCCGAGCGTGCCCGCGCCGGCGAGGCCGATGGCGAGCGCCACCGACCAGCCGATCCGTCGCCGTCGTGACCGCGCCGACCGCTGCTCGGAGCCACCGCCGGGCTCCCGGTTGCTCAGCTGGATCGGTTCCTCGGTCAGCTCGACGGGTTCGGGTCCGTCGTCGAGAGGACGCTCGGTGAGATGTGCGTCGGACATAGCCGACACCGTACGCGAAGGACCGGTGGCGCACGTCAGGTCCGCGGAAGCCCTCCGTAGACTTTCAGGGTGACCGAGAGACTGGATGCCCGACGCCCCGACGCCCCGACCCTTGCCGGCCAGTACCAGCCGAGCGAGGTAGAGCAGCGACGGTATGAGCAGTGGGTAGCCGACGGCCACTTCCGGGCGGACGCGGACAGCGACAAGCCACCGTTCACCATCGTCATCCCGCCGCCGAACGTGACCGGCTCCCTGCACATGGGGCACGCCCTCGACCACACCGTCCAGGACGCCCTGGTGCGGCGGAAGCGGATGCAGGGCTTCGAGGCGCTGTGGCTGCCCGGCATGGACCACGCCGGCATCGCCACCCAGAACGTGGTCGAGCGCCAGCTCGCCGCGCAGGGGCTGTCCCGGCACGACCTGGGTCGGGAGAAGTTCGTCGAGCGCGTCTGGCAGTGGAAGGCCGAGTCCGGCGGCGCCATCCTCGGCCAGATGCGCCGACTCGGCGACTCCGTCGACTGGGAGCGCGAGCGCTTCACCATGGACGAGGGCCTGTCGCGTGCCGTCCAGACGATCTTCAAGAAGCTGTACGACGACGGCCTCATCTACCGGGCCAACCGGATCATCAACTGGTGCCCGCGCTGCCTCACCGCGCTCTCCGACATCGAGGTGGAGCACACCGACGACGACGGCGAGCTCGTCTCCATCCGCTACAGCGACGAGGTGGTGGTCGCCACCACCCGGGCCGAGACGATGCTCGGCGACACCGCGGTCGCGGTGCACCCGGACGACGAGCGGTACCGGCACCTGGTCGGCACCGAGGTCGAGCTGCCGCTGACCGGCCGCCGGATCCCGATCGTGGCCGACGCGCACGTCGACCCGTCCTTCGGCACCGGCATGGTCAAGGTGACCCCGGCGCACGACCCCAACGACTTCGAGATCGGCCAGCGGCACGACCTGCCCGCGCTGACCGTCATGGACGAGCGTGGCGTGATCACCGTGCCGGGGCCCTTCGAGGGGCTGGACCGGTTCGAGGCGCGGCCGGCGATCGTGGCCGCCCTGCGGGAGCAGGGCCGGATCGTGTCGGAGAAGCGGCCGTACGTGCACGCGGTCGGGCACTGCTCCCGCTGCCGTACGACGGTGGAGCCGCGGCTGTCCCTGCAGTGGTTCGTCAACACCACGCCGCTGGCCCAGGCCGCCGGTGACGCGGTGCGCGACGGCCGGGTGCGGATCGAGCCGGCGGAGCTGGCGAAGCGGTACTTCGCCTGGGTCGACAACATGCACGACTGGTGCATCTCCCGGCAGCTGTGGTGGGGGCACCGCATCCCCGTCTGGTACGGCCCGGACGGCGAGGTCGTGTGCGTCGGGCCGGACGAGCAGCCGCCCACGGGTGCGGGCTGGCGCCAGGACGAGGACGTGCTGGACACCTGGTTCTCCAGCGCGCTGTGGCCGTTCTCCACGCTGGGCTGGCCGGAGCAGACCGTCGACCTCGCCAAGTTCTATCCGACCAGCGTGCTGGTCACCGGCTACGACATCCTCTTCTTCTGGGTCGCCCGGATGATGATGTTCGGCCTGTACGCGATGGACGGCCGGCCGCCGTTCGACGTGGTGGCCCTGCACGGCATGGTCCGCGACGAGCACGGCAAGAAGATGTCGAAGTCGTTCGGCAACGTGGTCGACCCGCTGGACTGGATCGACCGCTTCGGCGCGGACGCCACCCGGTTCACCCTGGCCCGCGGCGCGAACCCCGGTGGGGACGTGCCGGTCAGCGAGGAGTGGTGCCAGGGCTCCCGGAACTTCTGCAACAAGCTGTGGAACGCGACCCGGTTCGCGCTGATGAACGGCGCGCACACCGAGGGGCCGCTGCCCGCCGCCGAGCAGCTCTCCACCGTCGACCGGTGGATCCTGTCCCGGCTGCAGCACGTCGTGGCCGAGGTGGACGAGCAGTTCGAGGCGTACGAGTTCGCGAAGGTCTGCGACCTGCTCTACCACTTCGCCTGGGACGACGTCTGCGACTGGTACGTGGAGCTGACCAAGCCGGTGCTCGCCGAGGGTGGGCCGGCCGCCGAGGCGACCCGCCGGGTGCTCGGTCACGTGCTGGACCAGCTGCTGCGGCTGCTGCACCCGATCGTTCCGTTCGTGACCGAGGAGCTCTGGACCGCGCTCACCGGCGGCGAGACGATCATGTACGCGGCCTGGCCGGTCGCCGACCGGGGTCGCGTCGACGACGCCGCGGAGGCGGAGGTCGGCACCGTGCAGCGGGTGGTGACGGAGATCCGCCGGTTCCGCTCCGACCAGGGTCTGCGCCCCACGCAGCGGGTCGCGGCCCGGCTGGAAGGCCTCGCGGGCGCCGGGATCGCCGCGCACGAGCCGCTGATCCGCTCCCTGGTGCGGCTCGACCCGGCCGAGGAGGGCTTCCAGGCGAGCGCGACGCTGGCCATGCCGGGCGAGGTGAGCGTGGCACTGGACACCCGCGGCTCGATCGACGTGGCCGCGGAACGGGCCCGCCTCACCAAGGACCGCGCGGCGGCCGAGAAGGAGGTCGCCCAGGCCCGGGCCAAGCTCGACAACCCGGCCTTCGTCGGCAAGGCGCCCGAGGCCGTCGTCGGCAAGATCCGGGACCGGCTGGCCGTCGCCGAGGCGGACCTGGTCCGGATCGACGCCGCACTGGAGGCGCTGCCGTCGTGAGCGATCAGAACGCCTTCGCCGAGGTCGAGGCCGAGCTGGCCGAGCGGGGTTTCACCCGCATGGTCTTCGAGCTGGACCGCATCGAGTCCCTGCTGCACCTGCTCGGCAGCCCGCAGCGCGCGTACCCGTCGATCCACCTGACCGGCACCAACGGCAAGACGTCGACGGCCCGGATGATCGACTCGCTGCTGCGCGCGTTCGGGCTGCACACCGGCCGCTACACCAGCCCGCACCTGGAGACCGTGCGGGAGCGGATCAGCCTGGACGGCGAGCCGGTCAGCGAGGAGCGGTTCGTCGCCACCTACCGCGAAGTCGCCCCGCTGGCCCGGCTCGTCGACGAGCGGTCGGCCGAGCCGTTGACGTACTTCGACATGACCACGGCGCTGGCGTTCGCCACGTTCGCCGACGCGCCGGTCGACGTGGCGGTGGTCGAGGTGGGGCTCGGCGGCGCCGAGGACTCCACGAACGTCCTCCAGGCCGGGGTCGCGGTGATCACCCCGATCGGGCTGGACCACACCGAGTGGCTCGGCGACACGATCGAGGACATCGCCCTGCACAAGGCCGGGATCATCCACCCCGGGGCGACGGTCATCTCGGCGGCGCAGGAGGAGGAGGCGGCCCGCCCGATCCTGGAGCGCTGCGCCGAGGTGGGCGCCACGGTGGCCCGCGAGGGCGCGGAGTTCGGCGTGCTGCGCCGGGCGGTCGCGGTCGGCGGTCAGGTGCTCACCCTGCAGGGGCTCGGCGGGGTGTACGAGGAGGTCTTCATCCCGCTGCACGGCGCCCACCAGGCGCAGAACGCCGCCGTGGCGCTCGCCGCGGTCGAGGCGTTCCTGGGCGCCGGTGCCCGCCGCCAGCTCGACGTGGAGGCTGTCCGGGAGGGCTTCGCGACGGCCAGTTCGCCGGGCCGGCTGGAGCGGGTACGCAGCGCGCCGACCATCCTGCTCGACGGTGCCCACAACCCGCACGGGATGACCGCGACGGTCACCGCGTTGCAGGAGGAGTTCGCGTTCAGCAAGCTGGTGGCGGTCGTCGGTGTGCTCGGCGACAAGGACGCGCCGGCCCTGCTGGAGCTGCTGGAGCCGGTGGTCGACCAGCTGGTCGTCACCCGTAACAGCTCGCCCCGGGCGATGCCGGCGCGCGAACTGGCCGCACTGGCCGCCGAGGTGTTCGGCCCGGAGCGGGTGGAGGTGGCCGAGGAGATGCCGGACGCGATCGAGACCGCCGTGGCGCTGGCCGAGGAGGACGTCCCCGGTGAGCTGAGCGGAGTGGGTGTCCTGATCACGGGGTCGGTGGTGACCGTGGCCGACGCCCGCCGGCTGCTCAAGCGATGACCCGGCCGGAGCAGCCCCCGTCCGAGCCGGGGCAGGTGCCCGGTGCCGGGTCGCAGCAGCAGCCGGGATCCGGGCCGGAGCCCGGCGGGGACCCGTCGGAGCCGCCGCGGCGGTCCGGGTTGCGCAACCCGGAACGGGCGGTACGCAGCCTCGGTGCCGGCACGCTCGCCATCGAGGCCCTCGTCCTGCTGCTGGCCATCCAACCGATCCGGGTGGTCGGCGGTGACCTGAGCGGCACGGCGATCGGCGTGGTGGTGGCGCTCGCGGTGGCGGCGGTGGTGCTCGCCGGCATGATGCGCCGTTCGTGGGCCTGGCACGCCGGCACCGTCCTGCAGGGGCTGCTGATCCTCGCCGGCCTGCTGCACTGGTCGCTGTTCGTGCTCGGCGTCATTTTCGCCCTGGTCTGGGGGTACGCGCTGCACGTCCGCCGGGTCATCCTCGGCTGACCCGGCGCGCCCGGCCGAACACCGGAGGCCGCCCGGCGCGCCCGGCCGTACACCGAAGGCGCCGGCGCGGTCGGTCGCCACACCGGAGGCTGCCGCCCGGCGCTCGGCGCGGCCGGTTGCGTCAGGCCTCGGCGCGTTCCCGCCACTGGGTCAGCGCGACGCCGTGGCCGTCCGGGTCCCGGAAGGCCGCGGCCCAGCCCTCCAGCCGGGTGCCCTGGTTGAGGAGCCGGGGCTCCGACGTGAAGCGGATGCCGGCCCCGCGGAGCCGCCGGTACGCCGCGTGGATGTCGTCCACCTCGAGGTTGACGTGGACCGCGCGGCGCTTCACCTGCCCGGCCTCGGCGTCCTGCTGGAGCAGCAGCTTGATCGTGCCGGAGGTGAGTACGGCGGTGCGGTCGTCCGCGTCGAGTTCGGTGAAGCCGAGGGCGTCCCGGTAGAAGGCGAGGGACCGGGCCAGGTCGGCGACCTGAAGGGTCAGGCCGAGGCCACTGATCGGCGCCCCCGCTCCGGCCGGCTCGTCCGACGTGGGCTCCGACCCGTAGCCGAAGACAACCTCGTCCAACTGCTCCGGGGTCGGGGTGACGGCCTGGGCCGGCGGGGCGGGCAGCGTCGGATCGTCCAGCGGCAGGTCCAGCGGATCGAGCGGGTCGAGCGGCATGGACCGGGCTGTGCCAGGCCCGCCGGGGGTGCCAAGGTCGCCGGGGGTGTTGGAGGCGCCGGTCCTGGTCGGGTCGTCGGCGGGCGGCGGCTCGTCCGGCAGGACGGCCGAGCCGTACTGCTCCTGCTCCTCGACCGGCGGACGTGGAGCCGGGGTGGCCCGATGCGGCAGGGTGTTGGCCGGCGCGTCGACGACCGTGCCCTCCAGCACCACGCCGGTGCCCGGGCGCGGGTGCTGGACCACCAGCGGCTCGTGCTCGTCGCGCAGCGGGTCGCCGAGGGGGTCGCCGAGCGGGTCGCGGAAGTCGTCGTCGGCCGACCGCCCGGCCCACGGCGGGGCGTCCTGCGCGATCAGCACCTCCTCGACGGGTTCCGGGCCGGCGTACTCGGGGGGCAGGTCGGCGGCCACCGCGGCGGCGCTCTCGGCGTGCGTGGGGACCTCGTCCCAGAGCACCCGCACGTGCCTCTGGTCGTCCAGGGCGACGCGGATGGGCAGCGTCTGCCCGAGCGACGGCCACTTGGAGACCGGCACCCGCGGCTCGATGATCTTCTTGCTCCGCGGCGGCAGCCCCGGGGCGTCGATGACGAGCTGCAGCTCGCAGCGGCCGAAGGCGTACTGGGTGGGTGGCTCGGACGCGCTGTGCACGTGCCCCTCGCCGATCACCCAGGTGCGCCCGCCGCCCCGCACGGTGCCCAGGGCGATCGCCAGCACCAGCAGGGCGACGCCGAGCGCCACGATCGCCCAGCTGGTCATGCCCAGGCCGAAGAGGATCACGAAGGTCGCCACGGTGCCGAGCACCGCCGCGATCAGCTTGCGTACCGGCGCGATGGGTCGGCTCCCGCCATTCGCCACAGTGGACCTCCCGGGGGTCAAGGGCCAGGCTAGGCCGCGGCGGCCACCGGGGGAAAGGCCAGCCGCCGCGCCGGCGCCGGGACCGGGTCGCTAGGCTGACCGTACCCAGCCGAGCCGTCTTCCGTGCACAGGAGGAACCCAGCGTGTCCAGCCCCAACCCCGACGAGCGCACCCTCGTACTGATCAAGCCGGACGCGGTGCGCCGCGGGCTGGTCGGCGAGGTCCTCTCCCGCTTCGAGCGCAAGGGGCTGCGGATCGAGGCCATGGTGACCCGGACGATGGACGCCGCGCTGGCCGACGAGCACTACGCCGAGCACGTCGACAAGCCGTTCTACCCGCCGCTGAAGGCCTTCATGACCGGCGGGCCGCTGGTCGCCCTGGTGCTCTCCGGCGACCAGGCCATCGAGGTCGTCCGGGCGCTGGTCGGCGCCACCGACGGTCGTCGGGCCGCGGCCGGCACGATCCGTGGCGACCTCTCGCTGTCCAACCGGGAGAACCTGGTGCACGCGTCGGACTCGCCGGACAGCGCGAAGCGCGAGATCGCGCTCTGGTTCCCCGAGCTGGGCTGACGCCTTCCGTCGGCACCCGCGCGACGCTCTCCGGCGACCGTGGGGTGACGGCCGGGGACGACGCCGTGCGCGGCCGACCGGACCGACACCGGTAGGCCGCCGGACCGACGCCGGAAGCCCAGCGGAACGACAGCGGCCGGTGCGCGGATCGCGCACCGGCCGTCTCCGTCGCCGTGGTGGCTGCTCAGGCCTCCGTCGGCGGCTGCGCCCGCGTGGTCACGGCGATCCGGTTCCACACGTTGATCGTCGCGATGGCCATCACCAGGTCGGCCAGCTCCTTCTCCGACCACTGCTTGGCGGCGGCGTCCCAGACCTCGTCCGGCACCCCGTGCTCGCCGAGTCGGGTGACCGCGTCGGTCAGCGCCAGCGCGGTGCGTTCCCGCTCGTCGAAGAACGGCGCCTCCCGCCACGCCGCGACGGCGAACAGCCGCCGGCTCGACTCACCCGAGCGCAGCGCGTCGCTGCTGTGCATGTCGACGCAGAACGCGCAGCCGTTCAGCATCGAGGCCCGCAGCTTGATCAGCTCCAGCACCGTGTGGTCGACGTTCGTCCGGACGTACTTCTCCAGGCCCATGACCGCCTGGTAGGCCTCCGGAGCCACCGCGGCCGCGTTCATCCGCTGCATCTGCACCCTCCCTGATCGGTGTGACACCACTGGGACGAGGTGGCCGGTACGGGTCGTGACGGATCCGGGATGTGACGCCGGTCATGCCCGGCGATCAGCGACCGGCGTGGGCTCCGCGGGTCACCGGGTCGGCGCGGCCGTGTCCGCCAGCACCTCGCGGGGCCGGGGAATCTGGGCGACGGGATCGGTCGTGCCGGTCGTCCCTGCGCCGTCGGTGGTGACCTTCGGCCCGGGTCGGGACACCCGGGCGGCCAGGCGGCGGCCGACGTCGATCATCGGCAGCTCGACCCACCGGTACAGCAGATCCGCGCCCAGCAGAGCGACCACCACGGCGGCCAGGAACAGGCCGGTGCCGCGGTGACCGAGCGCCGGCACCACGCCGATCGCCGTTCGCGCCGCGATGGACTGGATGAGGTACATCGAGTAGGACCGCTCACCGACGAAGACGAGCGGACGCAGACCCAGCCCGCGGGCCAGCACGCTGCGGGACAGCAGGGCCGGCAGCAGGACCGCCGCGGCGAGGGCGTAGCTGCCGATCAGCAGCTCCTGGCCGAGCCGGGCCGGCCAGAACTGGACGGACACGTGCACCGCGACGAACGCCACGATCACCACGGACGCGGTGACCGGATGGGTCAGGGGCCGGACCAGGGCGAAGCCCCGGGGGTGGTGCATGACGACCGCGGTCAGGCAGCCCAGGAGGATGGCGACATAGTGGATCGGCCAACTCAGCCAGGCGATGTCCGGCGGGATCAGCGCGATGAAGAGCACGAGCAGGCCGAGCGTCACCGCCAGCCGGCGGCGGAACGCGGCGGTGACCAGCACGAACGCGATGGCCGGCCAGAACAGGTAGAACTTCTGCTCGATGCCGATCGTCCACGAGTGCAGGTACGGCGAGCCCGGCGGCAGCAGCTCGTTGAGGAAGAACACGTAGTACTTCAGGAGGCGTTCGACCGTCGCGGCGCCGCCGTTGAGCCGGGCGAGGGCCCAGGTCAGAAACAGCACCAGCAGGTAGACCGGCATGATCCGGAAGAACCGCCGCAGGTAGAAGGCCTTCAGTGAGACCTTGCCGTAGCGGTGCTCCTCGCGCAGCAGCAGCGTCGTGATCAGGAAGCCGGAGAGGACGAAGAACAGGTGGACGCCGATCCAGCCGGTCAGCCACGTCCAGTTCGGCCCACCGTAGTGGAAGGCGAACACCATGATCGCCGCCAGCGCCCGGAGGCCGTCCAGGGCGGGAAAACGGCGCATGGCCTGAAATTCGTCGTACCGAAGCGAACGCACCGGCGAAGTTTGCGTGAACACGAGAGTGCGGTCAAGCCGTGTAGGAAGGCCCGGTCCCGGGCACTCCCGTGAGCGGAGGCGGCTGCGTCGGCTACCGTGACACCGCCCGCTTCGCACACGACCGCCGGAGGACCAGTGCCGCTGCTCTACACCATCGGCAAGCTCACCGTGGCGCCCGCGATGCGGTTGGCGTTCCGGCCGACCGTGGAGGGGCTGGAGCACGTGCCGGAGACCGGTGGCGCGATCCTCGCCGGCAACCACCTCTCCGTGGCCGACGAGCTGTTCGTCGGCACGGTGGTGCCGCGGCACCTCGCGTTCTGGGCCAAGTCCGAGTACTTCAAGGGCACCGGCCTCAAGGGGGCGTTCTCCAAGTTCGTCCTCACCGGGCTGGGGGCGATCCCCGTCGAGCGGGCCGGCGGGCGGGCCGCCCTGACCGCGTTCGACGCGGCCATCCCGGCGCTCAAGGGCGGCGACCTGGTGGTCGTCTACCCGGAGGGCACCCGGTCGCCCGACGGGCGGCTCTACCGCGGTCGCACCGGCGCGGTCCGCCTGGCCGTCTCCGCCGGAGTGCCGATCATCCCGGTCGGCATGATCGGCACCGAGAAGGTACAGCCGATCGGCGCGCGGGTCCCCCGACCCGGCACCGGGAAGGTCACGATCCGGTTCGGCAAGCCGCTGGACTTCACCGGCCGGCCGGACGACCGCGCGTCCCTGCGGGCGATGACCGACGAGATGATGAGCGAGATCCAGAAGCTCACCGGTCAGGAGTACGTGGCCCGGTACGCCCCGCCGCGCGCCCACCCCGACCCGATCCGCGAGGGCCCGGCCTGACCCGTCGTCACGGTGGGGCGGCGCCGCGCCGCTTCTCCTGGTCGAGCACTGCGTCCACATCCGTCAGCCGGTCCAGTTGGGCCAGTTGCCGAGCCATCCGGGCGTTGGTCGGTATCCGGTCCCGGTTGCGGGCGAGGAACGCCCAGTAGCCGGCGGTGTAGGGGCAGCCCTTCTCACCGAGGCGCTGCTTCGGGTCGTACCGGCAGCCGCCGCAGTAGTCGCTCATCCGGTTGATGTACGAGCCGCCGGCGACGTACGGCTTCGTGGTCATCCGGCCCAGGTCGGCGTACTGGCTCATGCCGACCACGTTCACCGTCATCACCCAGGCGTACCCGTCGACGAAGCTGCGGTGGAAGAAGTCCACCATCTCGGCGGGCCGCCAGCCGCGCTGCAGGGCGTAGTTGCCGAGCACCATGAGCCGGGGGATGTGGTGCACCCAGCCGTGATCGCGCAGGTCGGCCATGACGTCGGAGAGGCAGTGCGCCTGGACCGCGTCGGCGTCGAGGTCGTGGAACCAGTCGGGCACCGACCGGCGGGCGGCCAGTCGGTTGGTGCCGGCGTAGCCGGGTTCGAAGTACCAGTAGAGGTTCCAGACGAAGTCCCGCCAGCCGATGATCTGCCGGATGAACCCCTCCACGCTGGGCAGCGGCGCGCCCTGCTTCCGGTACGCCTGCTCGGCGCCCCGCACCGCCGCCATCGGGTCGAGCAGGCCGAGGTTGAACGACGACGAGAGCAGGCTGTGCGCCATCCACGGGTCGGTGGAGAGCATCGCGTCCTCGTACGGGCCGAAGTGCGCGAGCCGGTGGCGCAGGAAGTGCCGCAGCCGTGCGGTGGCCTCCCGGGTCGTTGCCGGGAAGCGACGGGGGCCGTCCCGGCCGACGAACCGGACACCCTCGCGCTCCCACCGGTCGAGGTCCGCCCGGACCTCGGCGTCGATGTCGTCCTCCTTCGGCATCGGCGGCGGGGGTACGTCCAGCCGCTCCGCGTCCTTCGGCGGCGGCTCCCGGTTCTCCGGGTCCAGGCTCCACCGGCCGCCGACCGGCTCGTCCCCCTCCACGAGGATCCCGTGATGCTGCCGGGCGAAGCGGTAGAACGCCTCCATCCGGAGCGCGCCCCGGCGACCGTCGGCCCACTCGGCGAAGTCGGCGATCGCGGTGACGAAGCCGCGGGGCGGCAGCACGGTGACCCCGTCGAGCCCGCGGACGAAGCGCAGCGCCGCCCGGGACGTCGGATGGCACACCTCGAGGGGCTCGCGCACCTTCCGCAGCGCCTCGCGGTAGGTCTCGGCCCGTAGGTAGATCGCCTGGTCGCCGAGCTCCGCGGCGCGGTGCCGCAGGGCGGACAGGACGAGGTGCGCCTTCTGCCGGTGGAAGGCACGACGCCGGAAGACCGCCTTCGACTCGATCAGCAGCACCGGTTGGTGGCGGTCGTCGAGGAAGTGCGGCCCCAGCTGATCGGCGAACAGCCAACGCCGCGACATGCCCCTATTGTCACTTGTGCGGGGGCTTATCCCCTCAGTAAAGGTGAATTCGAAAACCGTGTCGTCTCAGCTTCGGTCCGCTACGACGATCTGCCCGCGCAGGTCGTCGAGGAGCGCGGCGCTGTCGGCCACGTCCAGCCGGGTGAAGACGCCGGTCGCGATGCTGCCGTGGTCGACCGAGGTGCAGACCACCACGCCCGTCCCGTCGGTACGGCCCACCGCGCAGCGCGCGTACCGGCCACGGACACCGGTGTCGACCGTCTCGACCGACTCGAGCCGGTACCGCTCGGTGAGCCGGGCGATCTCGGCGTCCGCGTCCGCCTCCGGGGTCGGCCGGAAGCCGGTCCCGCCGAAGACCGTGACCCGCTTGCCGTCCGACGTGGCGTACACGCCCGCGAACGTCTCCTCGGCCAGCCAGTGCGCCTTGCGCACCTCGGCCTCCAACTGGCGGGCGGCCTGCTTGCTGCTGCCGTCCTCGCGCAGCGCCAGGTCGTTCACCTGGGCGGGAAGGCTGGCGTTGGCCGGGTACTGCGTCCAGATCGGCATGCCGTAGTAGGCCGGGCAGCCGCAGCAGCAGGCCAGCGTGAGCAGCAGCAACCAGGGCCAACGGCGTCGCTTGCGGACGGGCACCGGCACGTACCCCCGGGGTGCCTGCCAGCCGGGCGGCGGCGCGGCCCCGCGCTTCGACCGCCGCTGCTTCGGCGGTGCCGGCGGCGCGGGCGGTGCCGGACGGGCTGTGACCGGTGGCCGGGCCCCCGGGAACGGTGACGTGGGAGGCGGCGACACGGGCCGGGCGGGCGACACCGGCGCCGGGTGGGCGGCCGGGGGCGGCGACATCGGGTACGGCGGCATCGCCTGCGGCGGAGCCGGGTGCGGTGGCCTCGCGTGCGGTGGCGGGACCGGCACCGGGGCGGCCTCCCCCGGATAGGGGTGCGTGGGTGGCGGCGCCGGATAGGGCAGCGTCGGTGGCAGCGGTGGCAACTCCGCCGAGGGCAGCTCCCAGCCGCCGGTGTCCGCGCCCGCCCACGGGTCGACGGGCGCCCGGTGCTCCGGTAGCTCCGGCGACGCGGGCGGCACCGGGGTCGGCTCGGCCGACTCGCCCCAGGCGCGCTTGCGCGGCGACGGTGGCGGGACGGCGGCGGAGCCGCTCCAGCGCGGCGGCGTCGGATCGCTCACCGCCTCGACGGCGGGCATCCGGCGCGTGCCAGTGGGCCCGGACGCGGGCGCGGTGGGCTCGTCGGTCCCGTCAGGCGTGGCCCGCTGCCCGCCCGAAGCGTCCTGCTCCGTCGGGTCGGACGCTGCCTCGCGTTTCGTGGGGTCGGCCGCTGGCACGGACTCGGCTTGTGGCACGGACCCGGCGTGCGGCACGGGGTGCGTCTCGGGCGCGGACTCGGCTTGCGGCACGGCGTCGGTCTCCGGCGCGCGTTCCGACTGCGGCGCGCGTTCCGACTGGGGCGCGGACGGGGCCGCCGGGTCCGGGCGGGAGACGCTCTCCGGCGGTGCGGGGGAGGAGGCGGTGTCTCCGGCGACGGTCGGCTCGTGGGCCGACCCGGCACCCGGGGTGTTCCCGTCGGCCGGCCGGTGTGCCTCCGGCGGCGGCTCCGACATCGCGGCAATCTCCTCTCGCGCCGGTCCGAGGTTAGTACCGCGCTGCCACCCGCCGGGACCCGCCCAGCGTCCGGCCGCGTGCGTGAGATGTCGGGTGCCGGCCGGCCGGGCACGGCGCTCGGCGGTGACCAGGGGCAGTGACCAGGGCGCGGTCCGGGGTGGCGGCTCCGGCCGGTGACACGGCGGGGTCGGTGAGCGCCCGGGCCTCGCCGCGCGGGCGTGCGCGCGGGGTTCGCCGGGCGGGCGCGTACCCTTGGGCATCATGAGCGTCCCGTCCACCAACTCGCGCCCCGTCGCGGCCAACTCCGTCTGGCCCCGCCTGGAGCCGCTGCTTCCCCAGGTGACCAAGCCCATCCAGTACGTGGGTGGCGAACTGGGCGCCGTGGTCAAGGACTGGGACGCGGCGACCGTGCGTTGGGCGTTGATGTACCCGGACGCGTACGAGGTCGGCCTGCCCAACCAGGGTGTCCAGATCCTCTACGAGGTGCTCAACGAGCTGCCCGACGTGCTCGCCGAGCGGACGTACGCGGTCTGGCCGGACCTGGAGAAGCTGATGCGCGCCCACGGCGTGCCGCAGTTCACCGTCGACGCTCACCGTCCGGTGCGCGACTTCGACGTGTTCGGCGTCTCGTTCTCCACCGAGCTGGGCTACACCAACCTGCTCAACGCCATCAGCCTGGCCGGCATCCCGCTGCTCGCGGCCGACCGGACCGACGCCGACCCGGTGATCCTGGCCGGCGGGCACGCCGCCTTCAACCCGGAGCCGATCGCCGACTTCATCGACGCCGCCGTCCTCGGCGACGGCGAGGAGGCGGTCCTGGAGATCACCGCGATCGTCCGGGAGTGGAAGGCGGAGGGCTCCCCGGGCGGCCGGGACGAGCTGCTGCTGCGGCTGGCCCGCACCGAGAGCGTCTACGTGCCGCGCTTCTACGACGTGGACTACCTGCCGGACGGCCGGATCCAGCGGGTCGTGCCCAACCGGGCCGACGTGCCGTTCCGGGTGCACAAGCGCACCACGATGGACCTGGACGCCTGGCCGTACCCGAAGAAGCCCCTGGTCCCGCTCGCCGAGACGGTCCACGAGCGGTACGCGGTGGAGATCTTCCGTGGCTGCACGCGGGGCTGCCGGTTCTGCCAGGCCGGCATGATCACCCGTCCGGTGCGGGAGCGCTCGATCACGACCGTCGGCCAGATGGTGCAGCAGGGGCTGGAGTTCTCCGGCTTCCACGAGGTCGGGCTGCTCTCGCTCTCCTCCGCCGACCACTCCGAGATCGGCGACATGTGCTCGGGCCTGGCCCAGCAGTACGAGGGCACCAACGTCTCGCTGTCGCTGCCCTCGACCCGCGTGGACGCCTTCAACATCGACCTGGCGCAGGAGCTGTCCCGCAACGGGCGGCGCACCGGCCTGACCTTCGCCCCGGAGGGCGGGTCGGAGCGGATCCGCAAGGTCATCAACAAGATGGTGTCGAAGGACGACCTGATTCGTACGGTCGTCACCGCGTACACCAACGGCTGGCGGCAGGTGAAGCTCTACTTCATGTGCGGCCTGCCCACCGAGACCGACGACGACGTCCTCGAGATCGCGGACATGGCGCACGAGGTCATCCGCGCCGGCCGCGCCGCCACCGGCTCGAAGGACATCCGCTGCACGGTCTCCATCGGCGGGTTCGTGCCGAAGCCGCACACCCCGTTCCAGTGGGCGGCGATGGAGCGGCCCGAGGTGATCGACGGCCGGTTGAAGCTGCTCAAGCAGGCGATCAACGCCGACCGGTCGCTGGGTCGGGCGATCGGCTTCCGCTACCACGACGGCGAGCCGTCGCTCATCGAGGGCCTGCTGAGCCGTGGTGACCGCCGGGTGGGCGCGGTGATCCGCAAGGTGTGGGAGAACGGCGGCCGCTTCGACGGCTGGAGTGAGCACTTCTCCTACCAGCGCTGGGTGGACGCCGCCGCCGAGGTGCTGCCCGCGTTCGGGGTGGACCTCGACTGGTACACCACCCGGGAGCGGGAGGAGCTGGAGGTCCTGCCCTGGGACCACCTGGACTCCGGCCTGGACAAGGACTGGCTCTGGCAGGACTGGCAGGACTCCCTCTCCGAGTACGAGCAGGACGACTGCCGGTGGACCCCGTGCTTCGACTGCGGCGTCTGCCCCGCCATGGACACCGAGATCCAGATCGGCCCGACCGGCAAGAAGCTGCTCCCGCTCACCCCGGTCAACGGTGGCGGCCTGCGGGTTCCGTCCGCCACCTGAGGCCGGTCCCACGCCCCTCGGCTCTGGGTGCGTCGCCGCGCGCCGCGTCCGCTACCGTGTCCGACGTCGGCGCGTGCCCGGCGCCGACAGCCGCTGCGGTCGCGGCGCCGTGACCTGAACCGTGGGGGACGATGGTGCTGCACACCGGTGCGGAGCAGGAGAAGGCTGCCCCGGAGCGGGAGCGCTCGGCCGCGACACGCGAGCCGGACGCCGCCGCCGGGCGCGACGCTCGAGCCGACGGCGACGTCGCGGTCGAGCCGGACCGTCCGGACGCACCCCCGACCGTGCGGCGGCGACCCGGGCCGTCCCGGCGCCTCGTCGTCGTGCTGCTCGTGCTGGGCTGGCTGGCCGGGGTCGCCTGGCGGGTCTGGCTGTCCCGCTCGGTGCAGATGCCGATCGCGCACACGGACGAGGACAGCTACCTCAACGCCGCCCGGGTCTTCGCCGGCGGGCCTGGGGGCTACAGCTCGGAGAACAGCGTCCTGCGGCGGGCCGGCTACCAACTTCTGATCTCGCCGGCCTTCCTCGGCGACCACAGCTTCACCACCAGCTACGGCCTGGTCCGGCTGATCAACGCGATGGTCAACGCGGCCCTGCTGCCGCTGGCGTACCTGCTGGGCACCCGGGTGCTGCGGGTGTCTCGCTGGCCGGCCCTCGGTATCGCGGCCGTCGCGGCGACCATGCCGGCGACCGTCTTCTACTCGCTCTTCGCGCTGACCGACTCCGTGCTGGCGGCGCTGACCGTCGCCTGGATCCTGCTGCTCGCCGCCTGGCTGCGCCGGCCGAACCGGCCGCTCGCCGCGTTCGGCGCCAGCGCCGCGGCGGGCGCGTACTACCTGATCCACGTCCGGGGCACGGTCGTCCTCGCCGTGCACCTCGCCGTCGTGCTGGTCTGGGTGGTGCGCCGCCGGGCGGGTCTGCGGCCGTTGGGGGTCGTGCTGGCCACGGCCGCGGCGGCCGTCGTCCTCAACGAGGTGCTGATCCGGCTGCTCGACGGCAAGCTGGCGCTCGCCGGGTCCGACCCGGGCGGGAGCACCCTGCGGGCGTTGCTCAGCACCAAGGGCGCCGGCTTCGTGTTGGCCAGCCTCGCCACCCAGACGTGGTACGTGCTGGTGATCACCGGTGGGCTGGCGGCGCTCGGCTGGTTCGCCGCCGCGCGCCTGGCGCTGGGCCGACGCACCGACCCGGCGCAGCGCTGGCTGGCGCTGGCCGCGCTCGCCGCGACCGTCGGCGTCGCGCTGGGCTGCGCGCTCATCCTGGTCGGCGTGCCGTCGGCCACCCGCGACGCGGCGTACGCCCGCTACATCCACGCGTTCGCGCCGCTCTGGATGGTGTACGGCCTCGCGGTCGTGTTCCGTGCCCGGCGGCGCGCTCTCCTCACCGGCTACGCGGTGGCCGCCGCCCTGACCGCCGCCGGCGGCGGGTTCGTCGCGTGGCGGCTCTCCGACGCGGTCCGGCACGGCTCGCCGCTGCGCTACGGGGTCTTCGGCGCGCCCGACCTGATGGCGATGACCGCCGGCTGGACCAGCATCCGGCCCCTGGTCGGCACCGCGGTCAGCCTCGCCGTCGGCACCGCGGTGGTGCTGCTCGCCCGGTTCCGGTGGGGCTGGCAGCCGGTGCTGGCCGCGGTGGTGGCCGGCCACCTCGCGATGATGGGCCTGCTGGCCGACCGGGTGCTGGCTCCGCTGAGCGTCTCCCTGTCGCCGACCCCGACCCTGGCGCAGCTGGGCCTGCGGGAGGGCGAGTCGGTGGCCACCAGCTCCGCCTACCACCTGGGCATCCGGCTGAACCAGGAGCACTCGATCACCTGGATGTCCGTGCCGAACTTCGTCTCGCAGCCGCCCGCCTCCGCCGACGTGGTGGTGGCGCGCTGGTACCCGCAGCCCGGGGCGCGGCACAGTTGGGATTGGGACGGCACGAAGTACGGGTATCACCGGATCGGCGGGAACCCCGACCAGCACTGGTCGCTGTGGCGTCGCAACGACTGACCCGTCCCCGGTCCGCCCGGGCGCGCCCGGTGTCCGAGCTGTCCGTTCCCGTTGTCCGGGTCGTCCGTCTCCGGGGAGGCGAGTGGCCGGTCGGGCGGACGCCGCGCGAGGATGGCAGCAACAGATCGAACAAGGAGCAGGACGATCAGTAAGAGACCACAGCCCGAGGGCGGGCAGGCACCCGTCGTCCAGCGCGTCCGGATCCGGTACGCCAAGCGTGGCCCGCTGCGGTTCACCTCCCACCGGGACTTCGCCCGGGCCTTCGAGCGGGCCGTACGCCGAGCCGGCGTGCCCATCGCGTACTCGCAGGGCTTCACGCCGCACCCCAAGATCTCCTACGCCAGCGCCGCCCCGACGGGTGTGGCCAGCGAGGCGGAATACCTGGAGATCGGCCTCCAGGCGCCGGTCGACCCGGTGGCGCTGCGCGCCGCGCTGGACGCCGCGCTCTCGCCCGGCCTCGACGTGCTGGAGGCCGTGGTGGCGGGCGGCGGCAGCCTGGCCGACCGGATCGAGGCGTCGTCGTGGCGGATCGAGTTGCCGGAGGTCGACGCGGCGGTGGTCCGCGCTGCGGTGGACGCGTTCACGGCCGCCGACGAGGTGCTGGTCGAGCGGATGACCAAGCAGGGCCGCCGCACCTTCGACGCCCGCAGCGCCGTGATTGCCATCGATGTGACGGGACCGGCCGAGACGCCTTCCGGGGGACCGGCCGTACCGTGTGCGATACTCGAAGTGGTCGTGCGGCAGGTCACCCCCTCCGTACGACCCGATGACGTCCTTTCCGGCCTCCGCGTGGTGGCCGACCTGGAGCCGCCGGTTCCACCACGGGTGACCCGGCTGGCTCAGGGCACGCTGACCGCGCAGGGCGAGATCGTGGATCCGTTGGACGCGGACCGCGACGGGGCAACCATCGGTGGGCACTGACCGACGGTCAGTGCCCAGGTAGGCAGACTTCGGCCGGTCGCGCACCGCGTGCCCGGCGGAAACACCTTTGCGGCGACCCTGCGTGGCAGCGCTCACCCGCGCCCGGGGCAGCCAGAACTGGAGAACGTCCATGCTCGAGAACGAGCCCGAGGGCGGCGAACGGACCGGCTCACAGCCGGCCGGTGACACCGCCGAGCAGCACGGCCAGGTCGACGGCGGCGCCGTCGGTAGCACCGCCGGGGCGGAGGGCGGCGGCGAGACCGCTGCCGCAGCCCCGGTCAAGCGCGCCCGGGCCAGCCGCCGCCGGACCACCCCGGTCAACCAGCCGGAGCAGACCGACGCGCCGATCGAGGCGCCCGCCGCGGGCACCGGCAGCGGGGAGTCCCCGCAGGCCGAGGTGCTCGCGCCGATCTCCGGCGACCTGGACACCCCGGCGAAGGCGACACGTCGCCGGCGCAAGGCGACCACCACCAAGGCCGCCGAGGAACCGCTGGTCGTGGCGTCGGCCGAGGAGGCCGGCGCCGAGGTGGTGCCGCCGGTCAAGGTGACGCGTACGCGGCGCAAGAAGACCGCCCCCGCGGCGGCCGAGCCGACCGCGGAGACGCTGGCCGAGGCCGCCGGCCTGCCGGCGGACGAGCCTGGCGTCCGGCCGACCGAGCCGGCCACCGACGAGGCCCTCGACACGGAGGCCCCCGCGCCCGAGAGCGGGCCGGCGAGCACCGAGGACCGGCCGGCCCTCGGCGGCGCCGAGGCGCAGTCCGGCGAGGTGTCGCCCGGTGTGGCGGTGCCCGGGACGGCCGAGCCCGCCGAGGTCGTCGAGCCGGAGCAGCCGCGCACCCGCCGCCGACGGGCGGCGCTCTCCGCGCCCACCGTCCTGTTCATGGCACCGCAGGCGGAGGCGCCGCCGGCCCGCGTGGTCGAGCCGGCTCCCGCTCCGGTGCCCACCGTCGAGGAGCCGGCCGCCGAGGAGCTGGCCGAGCCGGCCCGCCGCCGGCGGCGCGGTCGTCGCGAAATCGAGCCGGTGGAGCCGGTCGAGGCCGAGGAGGAGTTGGCCGAGGAGGCCGGCGAGGCCGTCGAGGCGGACGAGGACGAGGACGAGGAGACCGCGGCCGGCCGCCGCCGGCGCCGGCGCGGTCGCCGTGGCCGGGGTCGCGGCAAGGGCGGGGCCGACGAGGCCGAGGACGAGGAGGCCGAGGAGCCGGCGCAGGCCGAGGCCGAGGACGAGGGCGACGAGGACGAGGAGGCCGAGGGCGGCGACGGGCTGACCCGGCGTCGGCGTCGGCGCCGCCGTCGGGGCGCGGGCGACGTCGAGGCGGGCGCCGACGACGGCGTCCCCACCGTGGTCAAGATCCGCGAGCCGCGCCGCACCGTCGACGAGGTCCAGGGCGTCTCCGGCTCGACCCGGCTGGAGGCCAAGCGCCAGCGCCGCCGGGACGGGCGGGAGCAGCGGCGTACGCGGCCGCCGATTCTCAGTGAGTCGGAGTTCCTGGCCCGTCGGGAGGCGGTCGACCGGGTGATGGCGGTCCGTCAGCGCGGCGACCGCACCCAGATCGCGGTGCTGGAGGACGGGGTGCTGGTCGAGCACTACGTCACCCGCAACTCGTCCGGGACCATGGCCGGCAACGTCTACCTGGGCAAGGTGCAGAACGTTCTGCCCAGCATGGAGGCGGCGTTCGTCGACGTCGGCCGGGGCCGCAACGCGGTCCTCTACGCCGGCGAGGTCAACTGGGACACCACCGGTCTGGAGGGGCGGGCCCGCTCGATCGAGCAGGCGCTCAAGTCCGGCGACTCGGTGCTGGTCCAGGTCACCAAGGACCCGATCGGGCACAAGGGCGCCCGCCTGACGAGCCACATCGCGCTCTCCGGACGCCACCTGGTCTACGTGCCGAACGGCAACGCCTCGGGCATCAGCCGGAAGCTGCCGGACACCGAGCGCAAGCGGCTGCGGGACGTGCTGAAGAAGCTCGTCCCCGACGGCGCGGGCGTGATCGTCCGGACGGCCGCCGAGGGCGCCAGCGAGGACGAGCTCGCCCGGGACGTCAAGCGTCTCCAGGCGCAGTGGGAGGACATCCAGGCCAAGGCCGCCGAGGGCGGCGCGCCGGTGCTGCTCTACGAGGAGCCCGACCTGGTGATCCGGGTGGTGCGGGACCTGTTCAACGAGGACTTCCGCGAGCTGGTGATCGAGGGCGAGCAGTCGTACGACATGGTCGAGTCGTACCTGTCGCACGTCTCGCCGGACCTGGTGGCCCGGCTGCGCCGGCACGTCGGCACGACCGACGTCTTCGCCGAGTACCGGGTCGACGAGCAGATCATCAAGGGTCTCGACCGGAAGGTCTTCCTGCCCTCGGGTGGTTCGCTGGTGATCGACCGCACCGAGGCGATGACGGTGGTCGACGTCAACACCGGTAAGTACACGGGTGCCGGCGGCAACCTGGAGGAGACGGTCACCCGCAACAACCTGGAGGCCGCGGAGGAGATCGTCCGTCAGCTGCGGCTGCGGGACATCGGCGGCATCGTGGTGATCGACTTCATCGACATGGTGCTCGAGTCGAACCGGGAGCTGGTGCTGCGTCGGCTGACCGAGTGCCTCGGCCGGGACCGGACCAAGCACCAGGTCACCGAGATCACCTCGCTCGGCCTGGTCCAGATGACGCGCAAGCGGATCGGGGCCGGCCTGCTGGAGGCGTTCAGCGAGACCTGCGAGTGCTGCAAGGGTCGCGGCGTGATCATCCATACCGAGCCGGTGCCGGAGAAGCCGCGCGGCGGCGGGGCCGGCGAGAAGGTCAAGGCGGTCGCGTCGGCGGTCGCCACGCCGGCTGCCGAGACGACCGGCACGTCGCGGCGCCGGGCCCGCAAGGGTGCGTCGGCGGAGCGGACCGTGGCGGAGGTCACCGAGGCGGAGCCGGCCCCGGCGGCCGAGCCGGCCGCCGCGACCGGCACGGACACCGACTACTACGACACCATGGGCTACGACCTGTCCCGCTACGAGGCGGACACCGCCGCCGCCCCGGCGGTCGCCGACAGCCAGGAGGGCGACTCCGCCCGGCTGGCCGCGGCCGACGACCCGGACGCGCTTGGCGAGGACGGCGACGAGGAGGCCGCCGACGGCGCCGTCGGCCGGCGTCGGTCCCGCCGTGGTGGTGCCCGGCGGCGTACCCGCCCGTGAGCGGCTGACCAGGCAGATGTTTGGCAGGGCCCCGTACCCGGCAATGTGACCGGGGGCGGGGCCCTGCCCCGTCCCGGCCCGGAGGCGGCCTGCGCCGACCCGCTGCGCGGGCCGGAACGGACGCTGCTCAGGAGGAGACGATGCGCCGCCTGCTCGCCGCCGCCCTGGTGATCGGCCTCTCGTCCGTGGCGGGCTGCGCCCCCGACGGTCCGCCCACCGACACGCCCGCCACCGGGGTGGCGGAGACGGGCGCCACCGGCTCGGCGGGTGCCGGCCCGGCCACGGGCGGGAACAGCCCCACGGTCTGCGCCGCCGCCCGGCAGGCGGGCGCCGCGGCCCTGGGGACGTACGTGGCGGAGGTCGGTCGGATGGTCGCGGCGATCGGCGCGAACGACAGCGCGACCGCCGAGGCCGCCCGCCGGCGGGCCGAGGCCGCGCTCGCCGGCTGGCGGGCCACCCTGCGGCAGGAGTCGGCCCGGGCCGGCGACCCGGAGCTGAAGACGCTGCTCAGCGACATGGAGACCGAGGTCGCCGCGATGGGCGCCGACGTCGACGCGATCGACGAGACCGCGCTGGACCGGCTCCAGCAGCGCCTCGACCAGCTCTGCCCACGCTGAGCAGCAGGGGCGGTTTGGGTGGCGGGCCGGTCATGGCGTACCCTTGCCGATGGCGCACTTTGGTGTGCCGAGTTCCCGCGTGCCCGCGCCGCCGTGCCACTGCTACCCGGCGAGCCGCCGTGGGAACGACCGCCAGCAGCCTCAACGACAGGGAGTCCGCCTCCGATGTACGCGATCGTCAAGACCGGCGGCAAGCAGTACAAGGTCGCCGAGGGCGACGTGATCGAGGTCGAGAAGCTCGTCGGTGCCCCCGGCGACGCGGTGAAGCTCACCGCGGTGCTCCTCGTCGACGGTGACGACCTGGTGACCGACGCGGCGAAGCTTGCCAAGGTCGCGGTGTCCGGCGAGATCGCCGCGCACACCAAGGGCCCGAAGATCCGGATCCACAAGTTCAAGAACAAGACCGGCTACCACAAGCGCCAGGGTCACCGCCAGCCGCTGACCCAGGTCAAGGTGACCGGCATCTCCAGCGGGAAGTAGGTCGTCCTCCAATGGCTCACAAAAAGGGTGCGTCCAGCTCGCGTAACGGTCGCGATTCCGCGGCCCAGCGGCTCGGCGTGAAGCGCTTCGGTGGTCAGGTCGTCAGCGCGGGTGAGATCCTCATCCGTCAGCGTGGCACCAAGTTCCACCCCGGTGACCTGGTCGGCCGTGGCGGCGACGACACGCTGTTCGCGCTGGCCGCCGGCTCGGTCCAGTTCGGCACCAAGCGCGGCCGCAAGACCGTCAGCATCGTGCCGCAGCAGTAGTTCGACGGCGTCGCGGGCCGGGACCTCGGGTCCCGGCCCGCTTCGCTTTTCTCGTGCGGGACGGTTCCCGCTGGAAGGATTGACGACGTGACGATGTTCGTTGACCGGGTCGTCCTGCACCTGCAGGCCGGCGACGGCGGGCACGGCTGTGTCTCGATCCACCGGGAGAAGTTCAAGCCCTTCGGCGGCCCGGACGGCGGCAACGGCGGGCACGGCGGCAGCGTCTCGCTGGTCGTCGACCCGCAGGTGACCACCCTGCTCGACTTCCACTTCCGCCCCCACGTGAAGGCCCCCAACGGCAAGGGTGGCGCCGGCTCGAACCGCGACGGCGCCAACGGCTCCGACCTGGTGCTCAAGGTGCCCAACGGCACCGTCGTGCAGGCGCCCGACGGCACCGTGCTGGCCGACCTGGTGGGCGTCGGCACCACCTTCGAGGCGGCCCGGGGCGGGCGCGGCGGCCGGGGCAACGCGTCGCTGGCCAACGCCCGTCGCAAGGCGCCCGGCTTCGCCGAGCTGGGTGAGCCCGGCGACAAGCTCGACGTGGTGCTGGAGCTGAAGAGCGTCGCCGACGTCGGCCTGGTCGGCTTCCCGTCGGCCGGCAAGTCCTCGCTGATCTCGGTGATCTCCGCGGCCAAGCCGAAGATCGCCGACTACCCGTTCACCACGCTGGTGCCCAACCTCGGCGTGGTTCGGGTGGACAACCACACCTTCACCGTCGCCGACGTGCCCGGCCTGATCCCGGGCGCGGCCAGCGGGAAGGGCCTGGGCCTGGAGTTCCTCCGCCACATCGAGCGCTGCTCCGTGCTGGTGCACGTCATCGACACGGCGACGCTGGAGCCGGGCCGGGACCCGCTGGCCGACATCGACACCATCGAGGCGGAGCTGAACGAGTACGGCGGCCTGGCCGACCGGCCGCGGCTGGTGGCGCTGAACAAGGTCGACGTGCCGGACGGCCGGGACCTCGCCGAGATCGTCCGCCCCGACCTGGAGGCGCGCGGCTTCCGGGTGTTCGAGGTGTCCGCGGCCACCCGCGAAGGGCTCAAGGAGCTCACCTTCGCCATGGCCGAGCTGGTCGAGGAGGCCCGGGCAGCGGCGCCGCCCGCCGAGCCGACCCGCATCGTGATCCGCCCGAGGGCGGTGGACGACGCCGGGTTCACCGTCGAGGCGGAGCCGGACGGCTCGTACACCGTGCGCGGTGCGCGCCCGGAGCGCTGGGTCCGGCAGACGAACTTCGACAACGACGAGGCGATCGGCTACCTGGCCGACCGGCTGGCCCGGCTCGGCGTGGAGGAGAAGCTGGCGAAGGCCGGTGCTCAGGCCGGCGACCTGGTGCGCATCGGCGAGCGCGAGTTCGACTGGCAGCCCACCCTCTACGCCGGTGTCGAGTTCACTCCGGGTAACCGCGGCACGGACGTGCGGCTGGAGGAGAAGTCGACGCGGGCCAACGCCGCCGAGCGCCTCGCCGCCCGGAAGGCGCGCCGGCAGCGGCCGGACGACGAGATCGAGGCGGCGGCGTCGACCGACGCGACCGACGACCTGGACGACGTCGACGACGCCGAATAGCTCGGTACCGTCCGTGATCGGGTCGTTTGCCGTAAACCTGGCAGAAATCCGCCGGGCCTAATGTGGCCCAGTGCTGATCGAGTCGCGGGCGGCCACCGATCCGGAGATCGCCGCCCTGGTCACCGCCCAGCAGCGTGAGCTGCGCGAGGCAGACGGCGGTCTGGACGGGCAGGTGAGCGTCACCCACGACGACATCCGCTATCTCGCCGGGGTGCTCAACGGCCGGGCGGTCGCCTGTGGCGGTCTCCAGGCGCTGGACGAGGGCACCGGCGAGGTCAAGCGGATGTACGTGCGGCCGTCGTTCCGGGGTCGGGGGATCGCGCGTCAGTTGCTGGCCGCCCTGGAGGAGTTGGCCTTCCGGCGCGGGCACTCGGTGGTGTGCCTGGAGACCGGGACCTATCTGCCGGCCGCGATCGCGCTCTACACCTCGTCCGGCTACGAGCCGATCCCGGTCTACGGCGAGTACGTGGACAACCCGTACAGCGTCTGCTTCGCCAAACGCCTACCCGTCCGCGCGTAACCGGCACCCAGCCCGTCCCGCCGCCCGGTTGTGCCCGTCGCCTCGGCGTGTCGCGGCGGATAACTTCATGATCAGCGCGAGGGGTAGGGGTGCGTGGGCGGCGGGTGGGGTCGGTCAGGAGCCGGTTTGGGCGTGGGGGACGGTGACCGGCTTGGACTCGGGTGAGGCGTGCTGGCGCAGGACGATGCTCAGCACGATCAGGGTGCCGACCGCCAGGAACTCGCTCTGCCAGTTCTGCATGGACTGGAACCAGAAGTCGCTCGTGCCGAGGAACTGCCAGGCGCTGACCGGCGGTGCGCCGCTCTCCAACGCCTGCTCGGCGTTGTACGCGGCCGTGCCGCCGAGCAGGTGCCCGACGAACGAACCGGCGAAGATCAACAGGAGCGCGAGGGACAGGCTGTTCCGGTAGACCACCAGCGGCAGCCCGCCGACCCGGACCGGCCAGGGCGACTCGGGGGTGGCCCGGCGCTCGTCGTCCTCCGGCCGGTCGGTCTGACCCTCCGGCTTCGACTCGGCCGACCCCCGCTGCACCAGGTACGCGGTGAGCAGCACGTAGCCGCCCATCTGGAGGAACTCCGACTCCCAGTTCTCGAAGACGGCCTCGGCGAAGTGCCCGCTGGCGAGGTACGCCGGCCACCCGATCGGGTCCGCGCCGAACTCCACAAGCTCCTCGTTGTGCGTCTGCCAGCCGAACACGCTCTGCAGCACCAGGAAGACGAGGAACGCGGCGAACATCGCGACGGTCAACCCGTTGTTCCGTAACCAGCGCGGCACCCCGGCACCCCCTTCCGCTCGCGTCCCGATCACTGACCGTTGCCCCGGACGTCAAGCCGGCAAACGCCGGACCGGCGTGGCGTCGGCCGGCCGGAAGTGTCCGGACGGACGGGCGTACGACCCAGGCCAGGACGCCTCGGCCCAGGGCGGGGCGCGTACGACCCAGGGCGGGCGCGTACGAACGGGAACCGGCCGGGACCCGGGTCGGGTCGCCGGCCGGCGTGGGCGGTCGTGGCTCAGGGACGGTCGAAGGGCCGGTCCAGGCGGCCGCCGGTGCCGACCTGGTTGGAGAGGAGCAGGCCGAACGCGAGCATGCCGAAGCCGAGCCCCAGGTGCAGCCAGTCGTCGGCGTCGTTCAGCGGCAGGAAGTTGGCCACGCTCTCCTTGTTGACGGCGAAGCCGTACAGCCAGAGGCCCAGATAGATCGCGCCACCGGCGCCGAGGTAGACCCGGGCGCCGGCGACGCTGCGCGCCATCGCCAGGCCGAGGAGGCCGAAGAGCAGGTGCACCGAGTTGTGCAGGATCGACACCTGGAAGACGCCGAACAGCTTTGCCCCCGAGTGGTGGGTGGCCCCCTGCAACTGGTCGTAGTCCGTGGTGACGCCGGGAATGAAGCCCAGCACTCCGACGACGAGGAAGACCAGGCCCACCGCCGCCGCGGCCAGCTGGACCAGGGGTTTCGGACCCGCCGGTCGGCCCCCGCGTGCGCCCCGTGCCATCGATGCCACCTCCGTGGTCCGTCCCGCCCGCCACTACGTGTGCGGGCCCGGAGGTGAGAACTTCTCAACCTCACGACCGGTGACGCGACGTCACACAGCCCGACGATCCTCCATTTTGAAGTCGACTCCGACGTCGGCGCAGAGAAATGAACGAACAGGTATGGACTCGGCGACCCAGGGTAGGTGAATCGGCGTCGGCGGCGCGTTCGGCCGCTGAAATCCCCAGGACTACCGCGACGACTTTCCGAGCGGAAGGGACATCATGACCTACGATCTGTCACCCACGCCGACGCCCTACGGCCAGGAGTCGACCAACGGCGGTGGCGTCCGCGAACAGGCCCGCCACGTCGGGTCGGAGGCCGCCCACGCGGGCGGCGCGGTCGCCGAGACCGCGAAGGAGCAGGGCAAGGAGGTCGGCCGCGAGGCCGCCCGGCAGGCCCGCAACCTGTACGGCGAGGCCCGCACCCAGCTCGCCGCCCAGACCGGTGAGCAGCAGCGCCGGGCCGCCGGCGGGCTCCGGTCGCTGGCCGACGAGATGCGCGCGATGGCCGACAACGGCGGCCAGGCCGGCCCGGTGAGCGAGCTGGCCCGCCAGGCCGCCGACCGGGTGCACGGCGTCGCCGGCTGGCTGGAGGCCCGCGAGCCCGGCGACCTCATCACCGAGGTACGCGACTACGCGCGGAACAACCCCGGCACCTTCCTCGTCGGCGCGGCCGTGCTCGGCGTGCTCGCCGGGCGGCTCACCCGCAACCTCGCCGCCGGTGGCGACTCCGGCGCCGGGCAGCACCAGGCCCCCGCCGCGTACGACCCGGAGCGGACCGCGGTCCTGCCCACCCCCACCCCCACCCCGCGCCCGGCCCCCGAGCAGGCGCCCCCGGGCGGCTACCTCGACCCGACCCCCGGCGCGTACGCCGACCCGCAGACCACCACCGGCTACGCCGACCCGGCGGGCGGCACCGGGCAGCCGCTGCCCCCGGTGACCCGGACCGACCCGCTGCCCGGCGTGCCGTCCAGCGGGAACGTGCGCCCGTGAGCGACCGAACCATCCGAAGGGAGGCGGCGGCATGAGCATGCCGACGCAGGGGCCCGGACTGGACTCCGGGCACGCCACCGGTGCTCCGCACACCGCGGCGGAGGTCAAGGGCAGTTCCCTCGGTGAGCTGATGCGCCAGGTCAGCACCGACCTGTCCACCCTGCTGCGGCAGGAGGTGGAGCTCGCCAAGGCCGAGATCCGCCAGGAGGGCCGCAAGGCGGGCAAGGCCGCCGGGCTCTTCGGCGGTGCCGGCTTCGGCGGCTACATGGTGGCGCTGTTCCTCTCGCTGGCCCTCTGGGCCGGGCTCGCCAACGTGATGGACGCCGGTTGGGCGGCGCTGATCGTCGCCGTCCTGTGGGGCGCGATCGCCGCGGTCCTCTACTCCATGGCCCGGAAGAACGCGCAGCGCGTACGGGGGCTCAGGCAGACCAACGAGAGCGTGCAGCGCATCCCCGACGCGCTCAAACCCCACCCGGAGGGAGTCACCCGATGAGCACCGACCCGGACCAGATCCGCCGGGAGATCGAAGCCACCCGCAGCAACCTGAGCTCCGATGTGGACGCGCTGGCGTACAAGGTCAGCCCCGGCCGCATCGTCGACGACCGCAAGCAGCGGGTCCGTACCGCGCTGCAGAATGTGAGGGACAAGGTCATGGGAACCGCGTCGGACCTCGGCCACGGCACCGGCCACGCCGCCCACTCGGTGGGCGACCGCGCCTCGTCCGCGGCCTCGACCGTCAGCGACGCCGCGCACTCGGCGGCCGCCACGGTGAGCGACGCCGCCCACCGGGCGCCGCAGGTCGTCCGCCAGAAGTCGGAGGGCAACCCGCTCGCCGCCGGCCTGATCGCGTTCGGCGTGGGCTGGCTCGCCTCCTCGCTGATCCCGGCCAGCCGCCGCGAACAGCAGGTGGCGACCCAGGTCAAGGAGAAGGCCGGCGAGCACGCCGGTGTGGTGAAGGAGAAGCTGACCGAGGTCGCCGGTGAGCTGAGGGACGAGCTGCGGGAGCCCGCGCAGCACGCCACCGAGTCGGTGAAGGCCACCGCCCAGGACGCGGTGGAGGTCGTCAAGGACGACAGCCGCTCCGCGGCGCAGGACGTCAAGGACCAGGCGCAGCACGCTCGCCAGCAGGTGGGCTCCTGACCGTTCCCCGGTCGTACGCGCAGCTCGCGGTCACCTCCGGCGCTCCCCGCCGTGACGTGGCCGCGAGCTGTCGGTTCGCGGCCCGGCGGCTCAGGCGGTCCGGCGGACGTTGGCGACCAGGAAGCCACTCGGTGGCAGAGTCGGCACCCGGTGCAGGTCCAGGGCGAGATCCTGGGGCGGGACGTCGTACCGCATGCAGCTGGTCAGGTTCGTCACCGCCCGCTTCATCAGCTCGATCGTGAGCCACTCGCCGGCGCAGCGGTGACCGGTGGTGTGATCCCCACCGCCCTGCGGGATCAGCCGGTACGCGTCGGGCGGTCCACCGTCGAACCGTTCCGGTCGGAACCGCTCCGGCTCCGGCCAGAGCGCCGGGTGGTGGTTGGTGCCGTAGAGGTCGAGCAGGACCCGCCGCCCCCGCGGAAAGTGGTAGCCCTGCCAGTCGAAGGAGCGCCGTACCCGGGCCGCCGCGACGGGGAAGAACGGGTAGTACCGGCGTACCTCCTGCACGAAGCTCTCGGTGGCCGCGTCGTCGCCGCGGACCCGTTGCCGCCAGGCCGGATGGTCGTGCAGGGCGAGCGCGGCGAAGACGACGAACCGGTCGACCGCGACGGTCGGCCGCAGCACGTTGAGCAGTTCGACGGCGGCGATCCGGCGGGGCAGCGGTCGCCCCCGGGAGTCGCGGTGGTCGGCGATGACCCGCAGGGCGCTGCCGGCGGGTGCGGGCAGGGCGCCGGCCCGGACCCGGTCGACGAGGTCGGCGGCCCACCGTTCGCTCCGGCGACGGGCCAGCAGGCCGCGCCAGTGCCGCGGGCCGAGCGCGGCCCCGCTGTCGATCATCGAGTGCAGGTCGGCGGTGCGCCGGCAGACCTGGGACTCGGCCAGCGGTACGCCGGCCCAGGCGCACGCGGCCCGGGTCAGCATCCGCCCCACCTCGTCGTAGAGCACGATCGGCCCCGTGCCCTCCCACGCCGGGATCCGCGCCCGCCACTCGTCGTCGAAGAGCTGGCCGAGGTGCCGGACGGCCGTCGGCGTCATGAGCGACATCAGCATCGCCTTGCGGTCCCGATGCGCCGTGCCGTCCAGCCCCTGCACGCCGCCGCGTCCGGTCAGCGTCCGCTGCACCCGCAGCGGCATGGCGCTCGCCCGCTGGAAGCGGTCCGCGTCGTAGAACAGCACCGCGGCGGGCCGGCCCCGCATGCAGATCGTCCGTCTCAGCAGCAGCCGCGTCTGGAAGATGTCCGTGCCGTGGTGGGCGCAGCGGTCACCGATGAACCGGTAGCCGCCGCGCCACAGGGCGTACGTGCTCTCCGGGCTGCGGTCGGCCGGGATGCTCGCCATCGGGCCTCCTGACGCGGGTGGCGGCCGTCGCCGCCGGAACTTGCGGGCCGACTACCCGGGCCGGGGCCCCTTATCCCACGGCCGAGCCGCACGACCGGCCCGAAGCGGGGGAGGGGGCCAGTCGACCTCGACGTCCGCTGGCCCCTCCCAGGGGCGCGGAAACCTGGTTCGCTGCGAGGAGCGGTCGAGCGTGGTCGGCCGCAGGCGAGCCATCCGGTCCGGGTGGCGCCGGCTCCGGGCCGGCCGGCGACGACGGGAGGACGCATGCGGGGCGACAACTCGCCGCACTGGCGGCGGATGATCGGGGCGCTCGGCGCAGGGCCGGGCAGGGCGGACGTGCCCCTGATCGCACCGCCCCGACGGGCCGGGCGACCGCACCGGTTCTTCACCGCGCATCTCGGCTTCACCGCGGCCGGCCCGACCGAGGCCCGGGAACTGGCGGTCGGCTACGCCGAGGCGCTGAGCCTGCTCCGGCCCGAGCTCGCGCTCGGCGCCGCCGCTCTGTCACCGGCGGACGCCTGGCACCGGGCCGAGCGGCTCTTCTGCGGCGCGGTCGGCCCCGACGGGGAGCGGTGCGCCGACGTCGCCGGCCACCCGGGCTTCCACCACGCCGCCGGGCCGGGCGGGCTGGGGTGGGGCGATGGCGACGGGTGACCGTTCAGTCCAGGTCGAACTCGCCGTCCTGGGCGCCGGCGACGAAGGCGTCCCACTCGGCCTGGGTGAAGACCAGCACCGGGCCGTCCGGCTCGGCGGAGTTGCGCATGCCGATGAGGTCGTCGACGAAAGCGACCTCCACGGCGCTCTCGGAGGTGTCGCCCTCGGCCCGCTGCCAGACCGCCCGGGACAGGTCGAAGTCGCCCTTGGGGTGCTGAGCGATGGACATGTTCTTCCTCCACTGCCTTGGATGAGGGGAAGGCATTCGATCCCCATCGGGCAGGATAAGCGGATGCCCAGCCTGACCCGTGTAGAGGCGACCGCGCGTGGCGCGGCGATTACCGTCGACTCCTACCAGGTGGACCTCGACCTGACCGGCGGTGGCGAGAGGTTCCGCTCCCACGTGACCATCGAGTTCCGAGCCACCCCCGGGGCCGAGACCTTCGTCGAGGTCAAACCCACGAAACTACTCGCCGTACGCCTCAACGACGCCGATCTCGACCCCGCCGCGCTGGACGACAACCGGCTGCCGCTCGCCGCGCTGCGCGACCGCAACACGCTGACCGTCGAGGCGGAGATGGCCTACTCCAACACGGGGGAGGGGATGCACCGCTTCGTCGACCCGGCCGACGGGGAGGCGTACCTCTACGCCATGTCCTTCCTCGACGACGTGCAGCGCGTCTTCGCCGCCTTCGACCAGCCGGACCTGAAGGCGCCGGTCACCCTGACCGTCACCGCCCCGCCGGAGTGGACGGTCGCGGCGAACGGCCAGGTCGCCGCCACCCCGCGACCGGGGCGTTGGGAGTTCGCCCCGACCGCGCCCCTGGCCACGTACTTCTTCTCGCTGATCGCCGGGCCCTACCACGTCCGCCGCGACGAGCACGACGGGATCCCGCTGGGCATCTACTGCCGGCGGTCCCTCGCCGCGCACCTGGACGCCGACGCCGAGGAGATCTTCACCATCACCCGGCAGTGCCTGGACCGCTTCCACCAACTCTTCGCCGAGCGCTACCCCTTCGGCAAGTACGACCAGGCGTTCGTGCCGGAGTTCAACGCCGGCGCCATGGAGAACCCGGGCCTGGTCACCCTGCGCGACGACTACGTGTTCCGCTCGGCGGTGACCGACACCCAGCGGGAACTGCGCGCCACCACGATCGCGCACGAGATGGCCCACATGTGGTTCGGCGATCTCGTCACCATGCGGTGGTGGGACGACCTGTGGCTCAACGAGTCGTTCGCGGAGTACCTGGGCACCCGGGTGACCGCCGAGGCGACCCGGTTCGACCGGGCCTGGACGACGTTCGCGTTGCGCCGCAAGGCGTGGGGCTACGCCGCCGACCAGCGCCCCTCCACCCACCCGGTCGCCCCGGAGGAGGTGGCCGACGCCGCCCAGGCGCTGCTCAACTTCGATGGCATCTCGTACGCCAAGGGCGCCAGCGTGCTGCGGCAACTCGTCGCCTGGCTGGGCGACGACGCGTTCCTGGCGGGCCTGAACGCCCACTTCGCGGCGCACCGGTTCGGCAACGCCACGCTGGCCGACCTCCTGGGCAGCCTGTCCGCCGCGAGCGGGCGAGACCTGACCGGCTGGGCCCAGCGGTGGCTGCGCGAGGCGCAGGTGAACACCGTCCGGGCCGAGGTGACCGTCGACGCCGACGGTCGCTATCGCGAGGTGGCCCTGGTGCAGACGGCGCCCGCGTCCCACCCCGTGCTGCGGCCGCACCGCATCGGCGTCGGACGCTACGACGCGGACGGCGCGGTGGACCGCGTCGAGGTCGACCTGGACCCGGACGCCGATGGCGGCCGGACCATCCTCGCCGAGCTGACCGGGGCGCCGGCCGCCCGGCTGCTGCTGCCCAACGACGGTGACCTGACGTTCGCCAAGGTGCGCCTCGACCCGGCCTCGGCGGACGCCGTGCCCCTGGTGCTGCCGAGTCTCGCCGACCCGCTGGCCCGGGCGCTGCTCTGGGGTGAGGCGCTGGACGCGGCGACGGACGGCGAGCGACCGGTGACCGGTGTGGTCGCGCTGATCGCCGCGGCGCTGCCCGGCGAGACCGAGGTGATCATCGCCGAGGACGTGCTGTCGTTGAGTCGGTCCCTGGTGGACCGTTACCTCGACCCGGCCGCCCGGGAGACGGCGCTGGCGCTGATCGCGGTGGCCTGCGGCCGGATGCTCGACGCCGCGCCGGCCGGTGGGTCGATGCAGCTGGCCGCCGCCCGCGCGCTGATCGGGGCCACCACCGACGCCGACCTGTTGACCGGTTGGCTCGCCGGCCGCGCGGTGCCCGCCGGGCTGGCGGTCGACGCCGAGCTTCGGTGGGCGGTGCTGCGCCGGCTGGTGGTGCTGGGCGCCGCGGGCGAGCCGGAGATCGCCGCCGAGGCCGCCGCGGACCCGAGCGCGGCGGGTGCCGAGCGCGCCGCACGGTGCCGAGCGTCCCTGCCCGACCCCGCCGCCAAGCAGGCCGCATGGGAGATCATCGTCAGCAACACCGAGCTGTCGAACCGACTTATCGAGGCGACCGCGGAGGGCTTCTGGCTGCCCGAGCAGGCTGAGCTGACGGCGGCGTACGTGGACCGCTACTTCGCCGACATGCCGGAGGCCGCGCGCCTGCGTACGCCCTGGACGGCCGAGCGGGTCGCCAGCCTGGCGTTCCCCCGCTACGCCGTGACGCAACCGACGCGGGAGGCCGCCGAGGCGCTGCTGGCCCGCGACGACCTGACCCCGGGTCTGCGCCGAGCGGTGACCGACGCCGCCGACGACCTGCGCCGGGCCCTCATCGCCCGCACCGCAGTAGCCGCCGCCGCAGCCTGACGCCGCCCCCCCCGCCCGCCGTCTCCCGCCCCGCCACCCCGCCCGTCCCGCGATCGTGCACTTTGTGCCCCGGCGACACGGACGATCGCCGCCGACCGAGCGCCGCACGTGCAAGATCGCGGGATGAGGGAGGGGGCGGGGAGCGGGCAGGGAGGAGGTGGGGGCTAGGCGGGGGTGACGGGGGTGTGCCAGTCGATGACGTAGCGCTGTTCGGGGGCGAGGGTTCGTTCCGGGTTCATCGCCGTCCTGACGAGCAGCGGCATGAGCAGCGGCATCACCGCGCGGGCCACCGGGCCGGGCGCCTTGGCTCGGTTGATCCGTGCCGCCCGGGCGGCGACCCTCTCCACCCGGTCGCGCCGCAACCGCTCGTACGCGGTGAACGCGGAACCGACGTCGGGCAGGTCGCGCAGACAGCGGGCGAGCTGCACGGCGCTCTCGATCGCCAGGGACGCACCCTGGCCGGAGCTGTTCGACGGGGCGTGCGCCGCATCGCCGACCAACACCATCCGGCCTCGGTGCCAGTGCGGCACCGGCGGCATGATGAGCAGCGAGCCGACGACCTGAAGCTCGTCGGCGTCGCTGGTCTCCATCAGTTGACGGCCGGGGTCGTCGTCCCCGTACGCCGCGCGCAGCCTGCGCAGCCACTCGGTCGTCGGCACGGCCCGGGCCTCCGTCAGGGTCGTCGGGCGTTCCTGCGGCAGGTTGACACCCCAGCGGGTGCCGCCGCCCGGCTCCGGCCAGTAGAGGTAGTAGCCGCCCCGGCCGAAGGCGAAGGTCATGGTCCCCGGCTCGATGTCGACCACGTGCCGCGCCACCGCCTCGAACCCGAGCAGCCCGGTGTGGCGCGGTCCCGGCGCGTCCGGGTCGATCAGCGTGCGGACGGTCGAGCGGATCCCGTCGGCGCCGACCAGGATGTCGGCGGTGGCGGTGGTGCCGTCGGCGAAGTACGCGGTGATGCCGTCGGAGGTTTCCCGCGCGTCGACCAGGCGCCGGCCGTGCTCGATGACGACGCCGCCCGCCACGGCCCGGTCGTGCAGAGCGCGGTGCAGCGCGGCGCGGTGCACCACCTGCAGCGGCGGGACGTCGGCCAGCGCCGGCAGGTCGATCCGCTTGCGGCCGACCGCCATCGCCGTGCGGTGCACCGGGGTGGCGATGCCGGTGACGGCGTCCGCCGCGTCGACGGTGCCCAGCGCGGCCACCCCGTTGGGGGCGAGCGCGAGGGTGCCTCCGACGCCGTCGGCGGTGCTCGGGTACGCCTCGTAGACGGTGGCGGCGATGCCGGCCCGGCGCAGGGCCAGCCCGGTCACCGGGCCGGCGATGCCACCACCGATCACGATGGCGGTGCTCACTGTGGTCATGGTCCTCTCCTTGGTCGTGGCGTGCGTACGTGGCACCGACCTGGGAGGGAGCCCGGCTATCCTCTGGTTGCCGCTTCGGGCCGGTGCACCTTCCCAGGTGCGGTTCCGAGGTAAGGCTCCGGCGCGGTGTTGGCGCACCGCGTCGGAGCCGTCCAGTCACTGCGCGGGGCCGCTCCTCTCGTGGTAGGCCCGCCAGTCGTCGAGCCCGGGATAGCTGCCGTCGGTGAGTTCGGTCAGCAGGGCACGCACCCAGGCGGCCTCGGCCTCCCGGATGGCGAGGTCGTACTCCGACTCGACCAGAAACAGCCGAGGGATCTGCCCTCGGTGCTCGGCGAGTGTGTCGCGCGCGGCGCGTACGCCCTGCTCCAGCAGGTCGAGGCGCTGACGCAGCAGCGCCGTGGCCTCGTCGGGGTGCAGGGCGGCCAGCACGGAGAGCCCGGCCCGGAAGCGTGGATGCTCCGGCTCCGGCGTGGACACCAGCTCGCGCGCCCAGTCGACCAGCTCGGCCCGGCCGGCGTCGGTGATCCGGTAGACGGTGCGCTCCGGGCGTCGTCCCGCGCGGACGTTCTCCACCGCCTCGATCAGATCGTGCCGGTCCATGTTCCGGATGACGGTGTAGAAGGACCCCCACTTGATCTCCATGTCCTGCTCCTTGCCCCAGGCGCGGAGGGTCGTGGCGATCTCGTAGGGGTGCATCGGTCGTTGGGTCAGGGCGGAGAGCACGGCCAGGGCCAGCAGGTTGCCGACCTTGCGCTGTTTCGGCATGCCACCCTCCCGTTGCTCGTCGACGATTACTCGTCGCCGAGTATATGACCTGTCGGCCACCCCTCGCGACCCCGCCGAACCACCTGCCGCGGCCCCGGGTGTGGGCCACGGCACCGTAGGAGGTGCCCCGCCAGCGGTCGGCCTACGATCACGGGGTGGAGGAAGATATCCGGCGGATCGGGATCATGGGTGGCACCTTCGACCCGATCCACCACGGGCACCTCGTGGCGGCCAGCGAGGTGGCGGACCGGTTCGGGTTGGACGAGGTCGTCTTCGTCCCCACCGGTCAGCCGTGGCAGAAGGCGGACGAGCCGGTCAGCCCGGCCGAGGACCGGTACCTGATGACGGTGATCGCCACCGCCTCCAACCCGCGTTTCCACGTCAGCCGGGTGGACATCGACCGTGGCGGCCCGACCTACACGGTCGACACTCTGCGGGACCTCCAGGCCGAGTACGGCCCGAAGGTGCAGCTCTACTTCATCACCGGCGCCGACGCCCTCGGGAAGATCCTCTCCTGGAAGGACCTCGACGAGATCTTCGAGCTGGCCCACTTCATCGGCGTGACCCGGCCCGGGTTCGTGCTCAGTGACCGCCACCTGCCGGCCGACACGGTGAGCCTGGTGCAGGTGCCCGCCATGGCCATCTCGTCCACCGACTGCCGCGCGCGGGTGGCCCGGGGCGAGCCGGTCTGGTATCTGGTGCCCGACGGTGTGGTCCAGTACATCGCCAAACGCCGCCTCTATCAGCAGTGAGCGTGCCCGGTATGTCACCGTTCCGGCGGGTAGTGGGCCAGAACTGACAAGTCGCGACGCCGCCACGTGTGAGACGCTTGGAGGGTCGCACGGTTGATCGAAGGAGAACGGTGACAGTTTCCGAACGCGCACACGAGTTGGCGATCGCCGCGGCTCAGGCCGCTGCCGACAAGAAGGCGCAGGACATCGTCATCATCGACGTGGGCGACCAGCTCGCCATCACCGACGCGTTCGTGCTCGCCGCGGCCCCGAACGAGCGGCAGGTGCTCGCCATCGTCGACGCCATCGAGGAGCGCCTGCTGGAGCTGCCCGAGAAGGCCAAGCCGGTGCGGCGCGAGGGCGAGCGCGGTGGCCGCTGGGTGCTGCTCGACTACGTCGACATCGTGGTGCACATCCAGCACACGGAGGAGCGTGAGTTCTACGCGCTCGACCGGCTCTGGAAGGACTGCCCGACGATCCCGTTCGTCGACCGCGACCTGGTCGACGCCGAGTCCGGCGCCGGTTCCGCCGCGGAATGACCCGGCTGATCGTCTGGCGGCACGGCAACACCGACTGGAATGCCGCCAACCGGGTGCAGGGCCAGACCGACGTACCCCTGAACGACCTCGGTCGGGAGCAGGCCCGGGCGGCCGCTCCGCTGCTGGCCGCGCTGCGCCCGGACGCCCTTGTGGCCAGTGACCTGAGCCGCGCCGCGGACACCGCCGCCGCGCTCGCCGCGGTGACCGGGCTGCCGGTCCGCAGCGACGCTCGGCTGCGGGAGCGCCACTTCGGGCACTGGCAGGGACTGACCCTCACCGAGGTGGCCGAGCGGTTCCCCGCTGAGCACGTCCGCTGGCGGGCCGGCGACCCCGACCCGGGGACGGGCATCGAGACCCTCGACGACCTGGGCAAGCGGGTCGGCGCAGCCCTGGCCGAGGCCGCCGACGCGGCGCCCGGCGGCACCGTCGTGGTCGCCACTCACGGTGGGGCGGCCCGGCAGGGCGTGGGGCACCTGCTCGGCTGGGATGCCGTCGTGCTGCGCACCCTCGGCTCACTGCAGAACTGCCACTGGACGGAGCTGCGCCGCGACGACGTGCGGGGCTGGCACCTGCGGGCGCACAACGTGGGTGTGGTCGCCGCTCCGGCCGTGGCCGACGCCGTCTGACACGGTCTCGTCGCGCCGGCCGAGATCGGCTAGCGTGCCGGGCATGCCCGTCGCGGTCGTCACCGACTCCACCGCCTACCTTCCACCCGAACTGGTGCCCGCGCACCGGCTGACCGTGGTGCCGTTGACCGTCGTGTTCAACGGTGCCGAGGGCCTGGAGGGCGTGGAGATCTCGCCCGCCGACGCGACCCGGGCGCTGGGCGGCCGGCGGGTCACGGCCACCACCTCGCGTCCGGCCCCGGAGCAGTTCGCGCAGACGTACCGTCAGCTGCTCGACGCCGGCGCCGACGGAGTGGTGTCGGTGCATCTCTCGGCGGACCTGTCCGGCACGGTCGAGGCGGCCCGACTCGCCGCCGACGAGCTGGGCGGCCGGGTCGCCGTCGTGGACAGCCGATCCACCGGCCTGGGACTCGGGTTCCCGGTGATCGCGGCCGCCGAGGCCGCCGCCGGGGGTGCCGACCTGGAGGGCGTACGCCGGGCCGCGCTCGACGCCGTCGACCGCACCACCATCTACTTCTACGTGGACACGCTGGAATTCCTCCGCCGCGGCGGCCGGATCAACGCGGCCGAGGCCATCCTCGGAACCGCGCTCTCGGTCAAACCGATCATGCACATGCCGGACGGCGCCATCGTCCTGCGCGACAAGGTCCGCACCGGGAGCCGGGGCATCGCCCGACTGGTCGACCTCGCGGTCGAGGCGGCCGGGGACGGGGAGGTCGACCTGGGCATCCACCACCTCGCCGCGCCCGAGCGGGCCGAGGCGCTGCGCACCGCGCTGGCGCAGCGGCTCGGTGAGCGGGTAGGGGAGACGTACGTGTCGGAGGCCGGCGCGGTCATCGCCGCGCACGCCGGGCCGGGGCTGGCGTGCGTGGTGGTGCACCGCCGCCCGGAGGTGCCGCCCGAGGTCTAGGGGCGCGGGCCGGGTCCGACCGGGTCTGCGCGGAGGCTGTCGAGCTGCCCCAGAAATGGGGCGAGGTGCCGTGGAGGGAGCGGCGATGTCCTGTGTGGTGACCGGAGGCGGTCGGGGCGTCGGCCGGGCCGTCGTGGAGCGGCTCGCGCGCGACGGCGGCACGGTGGTGGTGATCGAGCACGATGCCGACGCGCTGGACTGGCTGGTCGGCCACCCGGCCGGCGACCGCCTGGTGCCGGTGGTCGGGGACGCCGGTGACGAGGCGGTCGCCGCCCGCGCCGCCGACCTGGCGGAGCGGAGCGAGCCGCTGACCGGGTGGGTGAACAACGCTGCCGTGTTCCGCGACGCCTCGGTGCACGCCGCGCCGGTCGGCGAGGTGCTCGACCTGATCGGGGCGAACCTGCGGCCCGCCGTCGTCGGCACCGCGACGGCCGTCCGCCGGTTCCTCGCCGCCGGCACCGGCGGCGCGATCGTCACCGTCTCGTCCCACCAGTCGGCTCGCCCCGTGCCCGGCTGTCTGCCGTACGCCACCGCGAAGGCGGCCGTGGAGGGGCTGACCCGGGCGTTGGCCGTGGAGTACGGACCGCGCGGCATCCGGGCCAACGCCGTCGCGCTCGGGTCGATCGGCACCGAACGGCACCGCGCCTTCCTGGCCGGTCAGGATCCGGCAGACGCGGCGCGGGTCGACGCCGATCTGGCCCGGCTGCACCCGGTCGGCCGGATCGGTCGGGTCGGGGAGGTGGCGGACGCCGTCGCGTGGCTGCTCTCCCCGGCGGCGGCCTTCGTCACGGGGGTCACCCTGCCGGTCGACGGCGGACGGGCGGTGCTCGGGCTGGACCCGGAGGCGCACTGATCGGCCACGACGGTGCCGCTAGCAGATGACGGCATGATCAGGGGGTTGTCCACAGCGCGCGTCGCTGTCCACAGGTGACGTCATCGTGGCCCCGAGGTGACCGTCGGTCGCCGTAGCGTCGCCACGTGTCAGACGACGAGGAGATCGTGCGGCGGCGGCTGCGGGGGCTGGTAGTGCCACCGGCGGGCTCGTCGCTGTCCGCCCCCGCCCCACCGTGGGAGTTCGGCGGTCGGCCACCGGCGGACGATCCGTCCACGGCGGATGGACCGAGGGCGCACGAGCCTGGCGGGCGGGTGCTCGCGCAGGAGACGTCCACGGCTGACGGCCTGCGACCGGGAGCGCCCGAGCCCGGCGCGGGCTCCGCCCGCCGGTTGCCCGGCCCCGGCGCGTTCGATCCGGGGCGTCGGGGCGTGCGGGCCCTGGCCGTTGTGGCGGCGGTGGCGGTGCTCGGGGCCGGCCTGTGGGCCTGGCGGTCCCGTCCCCGCGCCGAGCCGGTCCCGCCGATGGCGACCGCCGAGGTTGCGGTGGCAGGCGGCGCGGTCGAGACCGCCGCCGGCCCCCCGGGCGAGCTGGTGGTCGCGGTTGCCGGCAAGGTACGCCGGCCCGGCCTGGTGCGGTTGCCGGCCGGCGCCCGACTGGCCGACGCGGTGGAGGCGGCCGGCGGGGCGCTGCCCGGAGTGGACGTGGCCCTGCTCAACCCGGCCCGCAAGGTGGCCGACGGCGAGCTGATCGTCGTCGGGGTGACACCACCACCCGGGGCGGCTCAGCCCGGTGCCGCGCCGGGCGCCGTGCCCGGGCCGGGCGGTCGGCTGAACCTCAACACCGCCACGCTCGCGCAGCTCGACGCGCTGCCCGGTGTCGGCCCGGTGCTCGCCCAGCGCATCCTCACCCACCGTGAGCAGCAGGGCGGCTTCCGCTCGGTCGGCGACCTCCGCCAGGTCGAGGGGATCGGTGATGCCCGCTACGAGCAGCTCAAGGACCTGGTGACGCTGTGAGCGGCCCCGCCGACCGGGCCGCGCCGGCCCGGCCGCGAGTCTCGGCGGCACCAGCCGGGCGCTCCGCCTCGACGGCGCCGACGCGGCCCGCCTCGACGGGGCCGGCGCTGCCTGCCCCGCGTTCCACTGGCGGACCGGCCGTGGCCGGCCTGGCGGAGCGGCCGGAGGGCGGCTTCGGCGCAGCGTCGGAGCCGCCCGACCTGCGGCTGGCCGGGCTGGCCGTGGCGGCCTGGCTGACCGCCCTGGCGGGGTTGCACCTGGACGCCGCGACCGCGCTGGTGATCGCGGGCGTCGCGGCCGTGCTCGCCGTCGCCGGGACGCTGCACCTGCTCGGCCTGCTCGGCCGGCCTCGGCCCGCGGTCCGTCGTCACGGGTGGATCGCCGTCGCGGTGGGCCTGGGCGTGGTCTGCGGCGGGACGACGACGGCGGCGCGGGTGGCCGTACGCGACGCGGCTCCGCTGCGCGCCCTCGTCGAACAGCGGGCGAGTGTCATCGCCGAGCTGCGGGTGCGCGACGATCCGCGGCCGGTCCGCGGCGTGCCCGGCCGACCGCTCACCCTGATGGTGCCCGTCGAGCTGGTCGGCCTCGACGCCCCGGACGGTCGACGGGTCGCCGCACACGTCCGGGTGCTGGTGCTGGCCAACGACCCGGCCTGGCGTGAGTTGCTCCCCGGGCAGCGGCTTCGCGCGGAGGGCCGGCTCGCCGTGCCGCGTGGCGGTGACCTCACGGCCGCCGTGCTCAGCGCCGCCGGCCCGCCGCTGCGCCACGGCACACCGTCCTGGTCGCAGCGGGCCGCGGGCTCGCTCCGCGCGGGCCTGCAGCGGGCCTGCGCGCCGCTCCCCGACGAGCAGGGCGGCCTGCTGCCCGGGTTGGTGGTCGGCGACACCAGTCGCCTCCTGCCCACCGTCGAGGAGGACTTCCGGGCCACCGGCATGACCCATCTCAACGCGGTTTCCGGCTCCAACGTCGCGATCGTGGTGGGTGCGGTGCTCCTGCTCGCCCGCTGGGCGCGGGCCGGGCCCTGGCTCGCCGCCGGGCTCTGCGCGGTCGCCCTGGTGGGCTTCGTCATCCTGGTACGCCCCTCGCCCAGTGTGGTGCGTGCCGCGACGATGGGCGCGATCGGCCTCGCCGCGTTGGCGGCCGGCCGCCCCCGGGCGGCGCTGCCCGCGCTGGCCGCCGCGATCACCGTGCTGGTGCTGGTCGACCCCGAACTGGCCGGCGATCCGGGTTTCGCGCTCTCCGTGCTGGCCACCGGCGGGCTGCTGCTGCTCGCGCCCCGCTGGCGGGACGCACTGCGCGCGCGGGGCGTACCGGCGGGGCTGGCGGAGGCGCTTGCCGTGCCGGCGGCCGCCCAACTGGCCTGCGGCCCGGTGGTCGCCGGGCTGTCCGGCACGGTCAGCCTGGTCGCGGTGCCGGCCAACCTGCTCGCGGTGCCCGCCATCGCCCCGGCCACGGTGCTGGGCGTCGCGGCGGCGGTGGTGTCGCCGTTGTGGCCGGCGGGCGCGGAGTTCGCCGCCTGGCTGGCGAGCTGGCCGGCCTGGTGGCTGGTCCTGGTCGCCCGGCACGGCGCCGGGTTGCCGGCGGGCACGCTGCCCTGGCCGGGCGGGGTGTGGGGTGCGCTGCTGCTGGCGGTGCTGACCGTGGCGCTGCTGGTCGCCACGCGGCGTCCCGTGGTCCGTCGACTGGTGGCGGTGGTGACCGTCGCGGTGGTGCTCGGCGCCCTGCCGGTCCGGCTGGTCGCGCGGGGGTGGCCACCGCCGGGCTGGGTGGTGGTGGCCTGCGCGGTCGGGCAGGGCGACGCGGTGGTGCTGCCGGTCTCGGCGGGTCGGGCGGTGGTGGTGGACGCGGGGCCCGAGCCGGGAGCCGTCGACGCGTGCCTGCGCCGGCTCGGGGTCCGCGAGGTGCCGTTGCTGGTGGTCAGCCACTTCCACGCCGACCACGTGGGCGGCGTCGCCGGGGTGTTCCGGGGGCGGCGGGTGGGCGCGGTGCTCACTCCGGCGTGGGCGGAGCCGGAGAGCGGTCAGGACCTGGTGCAGGCCGCGGCCGCCGCCGGGCGCGCCGATCTGCTGAACGTCGCGGCGGGCTGGACGTACCGGGCCGGTGGGCTCACCCTGGTCGTCCTCGGCCCGCCGTACCCGCTGCGCGGCACCCGGTCCGATCCGAACAACAACTCCCTGATCCTGCGGGCGACGGTTGCGGGCACGCGGGTCTTGCTTCCGGGCGACGCGGAGTCCGAGGAGCAGCGGGCCCTGCTCGACCGGACGCCGGCCGGCGCGTTGCGGGCCGACGTGCTGAAGGTGGCGCACCACGGTTCGGCCTACCAGGAGCCGGCCTTCCTGGCGGCGGTGCGGCCGGCGGTCGCGCTGGTGCCGGTGGGAACCGGCAACACCTACGGGCACCCGCACCCGGCGCTGCTCGCCCGGCTGACCGCCGGCGGGGCACGGGTGCTGCGCACCGACACCGACGGCGACGTGGCGGCGGTCCACGGCGACGGCGGGCTGGCCGTGGTCGCCCGCGGTGTCGCACCTGGGAGGCGATCGTGACCCACCGTCCCCGAGCCCTTCGCCGACCGGTCGAAGTGCGTCCGACGCCGGGCGCGAGCAGCAGCGGAATCCGGCCTGGCCGGTGGGTCACATCAGGGGCGAAAGAGGCTGGCATTTTGTCAATTACGGGGCGGATTGACATAAATGTCTGGATTTGCACTGAGTGCGGGCTCCGCCGCCCGAGCGCCTGATGAGCAGGCACGAACCCGCTGCGGGGCGTGCGAATATGGGCGACGTGCCTCCCGCCAGCTTCGCCCCCATTCTGCTCGTCCTCGGCGACGAGGAACTGCTCGCCACGCGCGCGGTGACCGAAGCCGTCGCGAATGCGCGCAGCGCCGACCCCGATGTGGACGTCCGCGAGTACCAGGCGGGTGCGCTCACCGTGGGAGAGATCGCCGAGATGCTCAGCCCGTCCCTCTTCGGTGGCCGCCGGCTCCTGGTGCTGCGCTCCGGCCAGGACGCCCGCAAGGACCTGGTCGCCGCGCTGCTGGCGTACGCGAAGAATCCCGACCCGGACGTCCAGCTGATCGTGCTGCACTTGGGCGCCGCCAAGGGCAAGGCGTTCGCCGACGGGCTGAAGGCGGCCGGTGCGACGGTGGTGCCGGCGGCGAAGCTCAAGGGGCACCGGGACCGGGTGGCGTTCGTCCGGGACGAGATCCGCCGGGCCGGCGGCAAGTGCACCGAGGACGCGGCGGAGGCGCTCATCGCCGCCGTCGGCAACGACCTGCGCGAGTTGGCCGCCGCCTGCTCACAGCTGATCGCCGACACCGACGGGCGGATCGGCGCCGACACGGTGGCCCGTTACTACCGGGGCCGGGTTGAGGTCAGCGGCTTCACGGTGGCCGACGCCACGATGGTCGGTGACGTCCCGGCCGCGCTGGAGGCGTTGCGCTGGGCGCTGCACGTCGGGGTCGACCCGGTGCCGATCGCCGATGCCCTCGCCGACGGTGTCCGGACGGTGGCCCGGGTGGCGTCCGCCGGGCGGGGCAGCCCCTATCAGCTGGCGAGCAGCCTCGGGATGCCGGCGTGGAAGATCGAACGCGCGCAGCGACAGGGCCGCGGCTGGACGCCGGAAGGGCTGGTCCGGGCCATGCAGGTCGCCGCGGAGTGCAACGCGGCGGTTAAGGGCGGCTCGGACGACCGGGCGTACGCGTTGGAGCGGGCGGTGTTCTCGATGGCCGCCGCCCGCGGGGGCGGCACCCGGTGAGCGGAGCGCCCCGGACCTCGTGGGCCACGCTCGCGGCGGACGAGGACCAGTACCGGCCGCTCTACGCGCGCGCCCTCGGGCTGCGGTTCGTCAACCCGGGCGGGGTGCTGTGCTTCCTCTTCTTCGAGGGAGTGGTGGCGCTGGCCGCGCTGCTGGCCCTCGCCGAGCTGGTCAGCTGGTGGGCGGTGCTGATCCTGCCGGCCGCGGTCGCGGTCATGGTGAAGCTCAACGACATGGTGGCGGCGGTCGTGGTGCGGTCCGCCGCGCTCGTGCCCGAGCAGGAGCGGGACCGGTTCCGTCGACAGATGGAGCCGGTGGTCGGCCGGGCCCGGGTGGGCTGGCTCCGGCACAGCCTGCCGGGGATCGTCGTGTCGGTCGAGACCATCACCCCGAGCGCCTCGGCCGACGACTCGACGGCCGGTCGAAGCCGCGACGTGTCCTCCTGACCGCGCCGCTGGTGGCCGGCTGGAATGGTGAGGCACGACAGGCCTACGAGTAGCGGCAGTCGCGTTGGCGCGGGTGACGCCGAGTCGTTCACGACATCAGCTCCACAGCACGCGAGACCGGGGCCCGCACGGCCGGGCTTGCGCGGCCGTGGGCCGCACCGCCGGGGATCGCGCGACCGGGGCGCCCTCAGGCGATCGGTCTCGGTCCGGGCACGCGCGCCGGCCGGTCCGTCCCGGCATCGGGACGCTCAGCAGAGCGCGAACAGGCCTCGGTCAGCGGAGGCGCGGGTCAGCGGAGGCGCGAACAGCCGGAGGTCAGCGGAGGCGCGAACAGGGCCCGGTCAGGGGAGACGCGAGCAAGGCTCCGGTCGGCGGAGACGCGAACGGGCCCCCGGTCAGGGGAAGACGCGAACCCCCGGTCAGCGGAGACGCGAACAACCGGAAGCCCCCGGTGTTGCCGGGGGCTTCCGGTGAAGTCTGGCGTCGCCTCGGTCAGGCGGCCAGCGAACCGACGCGCTTGGCGATCGCGGACTTACGGTTCGCGGCCTGGTTGGCGTGGATCACGCCCTTGCTGACGGCCTTGTCGAGCTTGCGGGAGGCGTCCCGCATCAGGGCGGCAGCCTGCTCGACGTCGCCGGTCTCGGCGGCCTCGTGGAACTTGCGGATGGCGGTCTTCAGCGACGACTTGACCGACTTGTTACGCAGCCGGCGCTTCTCGTTCTGCCGGTTGCGCTTGATCTGGGACTTGATGTTCGCCACGCGACAGCCTCGTCTTGATAGCTCGGGTTGGTCAGCTTCCGCGCAACGAGCATGCGTCACCGTCGCGCGAAAAGCCAGGTTACCAGGTCCGCCCCGGACGAGCCAAAACGGCCCTGTTCCGGCCGCGTCCCATTCTGCCCGGCGCCCGCGGTTGGCGGGGAGGGCGCTTACAGATCTTGGAGGATTGGTGCCCCTATAGGCGGGTTCAACTCACCAAGATCTACGGGGCTGTCCGGCCGCCGCAGCGCACGCGAGCCCGGCGGGCCCGCCCGGTGAGGGCGTCTGCGTCAGGTCCAGCCCTGGCGGGTGGCGAGCCAGGCCAGGGACTGCTCGCCGCTGAAGCGGTGGTGTCGGTGGATCGCCGCGGAGGCGGTCGGCGGAGTGGCGGCCGCGGTGGTGAGGAAGTAGCCGGCCAGGGCGGCCAGGGTCACGTCGAGGGCGTCCGCGGGGGCGCCGGCCGCCGCCGGATGGTCGGCGAAGAGCCGGTCGGCGTCCAGGCCGCTGGCGTACGCGGCGATCAGCAGACCGGCCAGGTCGAACCAGGCGGGCCCGCGGGTCAGCCACGTCCAGTCGCAGAACCAGGCGCGCCCCTGGCGGTCGACGAGCACGTTGTCCAGCCGCAGGTCGCCGTGGATCAGAGCGTCCGGCGGGGCCGCGTCGGCGTACCCGGGCAGCCGGGACTCCAGCGCGACCAGTTCGGGCAGGCGGGCCGCCAGCGTGGCGGGCAGGGCGGGTGCGGGCTCCCGGCCGGCGGCCACCTCGCCCCACCAGAGGATGTCGTCACGAGCCAGGTCGGCGAGGCGGGGCGGGTCGAGGGCGAGCAGGCCGGGGGGCGGGTCGGTGAGCGCGGCGGCCAGCTCGGCGTACCCGGCGAGGGTGGCGTCCAGCTCCGCCGGTGCCCAGGGCAGACCGGGCGTCCGGCCGTCGACGGCGTCCAGACAGATGGCGTGCCAGCCGGCCGCGTCGAGGGTCCAGCGCAACCGGGGGACCGGCAGCCCGGTGGGGAGCCGGGCGAGGACGGCCGCCTCCCGGGCGTACCAGTCGACCAGTCGTGGCTGCTCGACGCGCCCGGCCGCCTTCACGAAGGCGGAGCCACCGTCGGCGGTGGTCAGCACGGCGGCGAAACCCCGGGTGAACCCGGCTCCGGCCACCCGGGTCGCCGTGACGGGCGCGCCGAGCCGGGCGGTGATGGCCGCGCGCAGGCCCTCGGGGAGGGTGGCCCAGCCGGGCCGGGCGGCGGTCGCGTGATAGAGCGGAGGTGGTGCGGGCACCCTCCCATGCTGGCGTACGCCGCCGCGCTCTTCCTGCTGCCCGCGCGGCGGGCTGTCTGCGAGACTGCCAGGCCATGAGGACCGACGACTTCTGGCAGTTGATCGACGAGGCGCGGGCCGGCGGTGGCGGTGAGGCCGGCGCGGTGGCGGCTCGTGCCGTGGCCCTGCTGGCCGAGCGCGACCCCGCCGAGATCGTCGGCTACGCCCACCACCAGCAGCGCGTGCTCGCCGCCTCCTACAAGGTCGACCTGTGGGGCGCCGCCTACCTGATCAACGGCGGGGCCTCCGACGACGGCTTCGAGTACTTCCGGGGCTGGCTGATGACCCAGGGCCGGCAGGTCTTCGCCCGGGCGGTCGCCGACCCGGACTCGCTGGCCGAGCTGCCGCAGGTCCGGGCCGCCGCGCTCACCGGTGAGGAGTTCGAGTCGGAGGACATGCTCGCGGCGCCCTGGGAGGCGTACCGCAAGGCGACCGCGACCGACCTGCCGGCCGACCGCGACCCGGTGCCGACGCCGGATCTCAACGACTTCTGGGACTTCGACGACGAGGCCGAGGCCCGGCGGCGCCTGCCCCGGCTCGCCGCGCTCTTCGTGGAGCCGCCGGAGGAGTGATCTGACCGCCCCGGGGCCGGCGTGGGAGCATAGAGGGGGCCGGCGTCGCGTCGGCCCGCTCACGTCAGCCGACCAGAACGGACAGCTGTGCCACCGACGCTCGATTCCGGCGCGAACGCTCCTGGTGCCACCGACCCGGCGCGGATCAGGAACTTCTGCATCATCGCCCACATCGACCACGGGAAGTCGACCCTGGCCGACCGGATGCTGCAGCTCACCGGCGTGGTCGACCCGCGGCAGATGCGGGCCCAGTACCTCGACCGGATGGACATCGAGCGCGAGCGCGGCATCACCATCAAGAGTCAGGCCGTACGGATGCCGTGGACGATCCGGGAGGGCGACCGCGCCGGCGAGCAGGCCGTGCTCAACATGATCGACACCCCGGGCCACGTCGACTTCACCTACGAGGTCTCCCGGTCGCTGGCCGCCTGCGAGGGTGCCATCCTGCTGGTCGACGCGGCGCAGGGCATCGAGGCGCAGACGCTGGCCAACCTCTACCTGGCGCTCGAGAACGACCTGCACATCATCCCGGTGCTCAACAAGATCGACCTGCCGGCCGCGCAGCCGGAGAAGTACGCCGAGGAGCTGGCCCACCTGATCGGCGGCGACCCGGCGGACTGCATCAAGGTCTCCGGCAAGACCGGCGAGGGCGTGCCGCATCTTCTCGACGAGATCGTCCGGCAGTTCCAGCCGCCCGTCGGGAACGCCGACGCGCCCGCCCGAGCGATGATCTTCGACTCGGTCTACGACGTCTACCGGGGCGTGGTCACGTACGTCCGGGTGATCGACGGGCTCATCAGCGCCCGCGACCGGATCAAGATGATGTCGACCGGCGCCGTGCACGAGCTGCTGGAGATCGGGGTGATCTCGCCGGAGATGGTGAAGTCCGAGGCGCTCGGGGTCGGCGAGGTGGGCTACCTGATCACCGGCGTGAAGGACGTCCGCCAGTCGCGGGTCGGTGACACGGTCACCATCAACGCCCGGCCGGCGACCGAGGCCCTGGGTGGCTACAAGGACCCGAAGCCGATGGTCTACTCCGGCCTCTACCCGATCGACGGGTCCGACTACCCGAACCTGCGGGAGGCGCTGGACAAGCTCAAGCTCAACGACGCCGCGCTGACGTACGAGCCGGAGACCTCCGGCGCGCTCGGGTTCGGGTTCCGCTGCGGCTTCCTCGGCCTGCTCCACCTGGAGATCATCCGGGAGCGGCTGGAGCGTGAGTTCAACCTCGACCTGATCTCCACCGCACCCAACGTGGTCTATCGGGCGATCCAGGACGACGGCCAGGAGGTCGTGGTCACCAACCCGAGCGAGTACCCGACCGGCAAGCTCGCCGAGGTCTATGAGCCGACGGTACGGGCCACCGTGCTGACGCCGAACGACTACGTCGGCGCGGTGATGGAGCTCTGCCAGGGGCGGCGGGGCACGCTGCTCGGCATGGACTACCTGTCGGCCGACCGGGTGGAGCTGCGCTACACCCTGCCGCTCGCCGAGATCATCTTCGACTTCTTCGACCAGCTGAAGAGCCGGACCAAGGGCTACGCGTCGCTGGACTACGAGCCCTCCGGCGAGCAGGCGTCCGACCTCGTCAAGGTCGACATCCTGCTGCACGGTGAGGCGGTCGACGCGTTCAGCGCGATCGTGCACAAGGACAAGGCCTACAACTACGGCGTCTCCATCGCGGCGAAGTTGCGCAACCTCATCCCGCGGCAGCAGTTCGAGGTGCCGATCCAGGCGGCGATCGGCAGCCGGGTGATCGCCCGCGAGACCATCCGGGCGATTCGCAAGGACGTGCTCGCGAAGTGCTACGGCGGTGACATCAGCCGGAAGCGCAAGCTGCTGGAGAAGCAGAAGGAAGGCAAGAAGCGGATGAAGATGGTGGGCCGCGTGGAGGTGCCGCAGGAGGCCTTCATCGCCGCGCTCTCCTCCGACTCCGCCGAGGGCAAGCCCGCCGGTAAGAAGTAGGGCCCGCACCTCTTCTGACCTGCGTGGACGGTGCCCCGGCGTGGTTCCGCGCGGGTCGGGAATCGACGTTCGCCGAGAGGTCGTACGCGGATTCGGTTTGGGTTTCGCGCGCTTCGGGAACTTGTCGCCCACGACAGGGAAACACACATCGTGTGACAGGTTCTTGGAGGAGGGCGACCGTGGAGCTGACCGTTTGGGGCATCATCACCGCGCTCATCGTTGGTCTGATCGTCGGGGCGCTGGGTCGTCTGGTCGTCCCGGGCCGACAGGACATGCCGATGTGGCTGCACATGCTGATCGGTGTGGGTGCCGCGCTGCTCGGTACGGTGCTGGCGCGGGCGCTGGGCATCGCGACGGAGACCGCGGGTGTGGACTGGGGCGAGCTGCTGGTGCAGGTCGTGCTGGCCGCCATCGCGGTGGCTCTGGTGGCCGGCGTCGGCCGACGCCGCAGCGTCACCCGCTGACGGGGCGACCGATCCGGCGCCGCCGCCGGCCTGACCGCCGGCGTACGCACCGAAGCACGTTTCGACGGGCGCCCGACCCTCGTGGTCGGGCGCCCGTCCGCGTTCGTCCACTCCGCTGGGTGGCCATGGCCGGGCGCGGTCGCGGCGGCGTTCTCGGGGGAGCGGGGTTCCTGCCGTTCCGCGCGCTCCGGTGTCTCTGTTCCGGAAGTCGGTTTGATTTTTCGGCCGATCGGGAACTCAGCGGTCACGACAGGAAGCACACGGACATCGTGTGACAACTTGGTTGAAGGAGGGCGACCGTGGAGCTGACCGTTTGGGGCATCATCACCGCGCTCATCGTTGGTCTGATCGTCGGGGCGCTGGGTCGTCTGGTCGTCCCGGGCCGGCAGAACATGCCGATGTGGCTGCACATGCTGATCGGTGTGGGTGCCGCGCTGCTCGGTACGGTGCTGGCGCGGGCGCTGGGCATCGCGACGGAGACCGCGGGTGTGGACTGGGGCGAGCTGCTGTTGCAGGTCGTGCTGGCCGCCATCGCGGTGGCTCTGGTGGCCGGCGTCGGCCGACGCGGCAGCGTCACCTACCGGTAATTCGCGCACATCGATCCACGAAGGGGCGCCCGACCGGACGGTCGGGCGCCCCTTCGTCTGGGTACGGTCCGGTTCGCCCCGCTGTCTCTGCCGCACCGACCTGACCTGCGGTACGGTCGCGTCGCTTCCCGTCGATCGCCCCCTCTGTCGTAAAGGATTTTTTCCTACTAAGGTGCGGCGGAGAAGGTAAATGCCAAGCGGTGCGAGGGGAGATGTGGCGTGAACAGGTGGAAGCGGCTGGCCCCGGTCACCGCCGTGGTGGCTTCGGCCGCGATGGTGCTCGCCGGCTGTGGCGGCTCGGGCGACGACACGGCCGACACCAGCAAGCTGACGGTCTGGATGATGGGCGAGGGCAGCGACGCCCAGACGACGTTCCTCGACGGCGTCGAGGCCGAGTTCCGGCAGAAACACCCGGACACCGACGTCGTCGTGCAGTACATCCCGTGGCTGGAGGCGCCGAAGAAGTTCCAGGCCGCCCTCGCCGGCGGTGAGGGGCCGGACGTCACCGAGCTGGGCAACACCGAGACCCAGGGCTGGGCGGCGCAGGAGGCCCTCGCCGACCTGAGCGGCCGGATGAGCGGCTGGGCCGACGCCAAGGACATCCTTCCCGACCTGGTGCGCAACGCCCAGCTCGACGGCAAGCAGTACGGGGTGCCGTGGTACGCGGGCGTACGCGCCATCTACTACCGCACCGACTGGTTCGCCGAGGCCGGCGTGAAGCCCCCGACCACCTGGGACGAGCTGGTCACCGTCGCCAAGGCGGTGCAGGCCAAGAAGCCGAACACCTACGGCATCGCCCTGCCGGGCAACTCGGAGCTGCCCTTCTACTCCTTCCTCTGGGGCGCCGGCGGTGAGATCGCGACCGAGCAGGGCGGCACCTGGAAGTCCGGCTACACCAGCCCGGAGGCGCAGAAGGCGGTCAAGTTCTGGACGGACCTGGTGACCGTCCACAAGGTCGCCCCGCCGGCCGCCGCCGGTTGGAACGAGATCGACGCCCGGACGCAGTTCGCCACCGGCAAGGCGGCGATGGCGTTCGCCGGCAGCTGGCAGCAGGGCGCGATCAAGAAGGACAACCCCGAGATCGAGAAGGTGTGGGGAACGTTCCCGATCCCCGGCCCGGACGGCAAGGCCGCGCCCGGATTCGCCGGCGGCTCGGACATCGCGGTCTGGCGCGACAGCGAGCGGCAGGACCTCGCCTGGGACTACCTGACCGTGCTGCTGAACAAGAAGAACGCCCAGACCTTCGCCGACAGCCTCGGCTTCTTCCCGGTCTACCAGGACCTGGTTGCCGGCGGCACGTACGCCAATGACAAGATCATGTCGGCGTTCGCGACCACGATGCAGAACACGAAGGTCACGCCGCTCACCCCGAAGTGGGTGGAGGTCAGCCGCACCAAAACGGTGACCCAGGCGATGAACAGCTCGGTCATGAAGGGTCAGAAGACGGTCGAGAAGGCTACCGCCGACGCGGCCGCGGAGATGGAAAGCATCCTCAACGCCAAGTGACCACGCTGACCGAGGCGCCCGAGACGCCCGCCGCGCGGGAGACCCCCGCGCGGCGGCGTCGACGGGTCGACCGCCTGCCGTACCTGCTGCTCCTGCCCTGCCTGGTGATCATCGGCGGCCTGCTGCTCTGGCCGCTCGGCCAGGTGGTGGCGATGTCGTTCTACCGGCTCAACAACGTGCGGCAGCTTCGCGGCGACCGTGAGTGGCCGTGGGTGGGGCTGGACAACTACACCCAGATCCTCGGCGACCCGTTCTTCCGCACGGTGCTGCGCAACACCGTGATCTTCGCGGCCGCCAACGTGGTGCTCACGATGATCCTGGGCACCCTGGTCGGGCTGCTGCTCAACCGGCTCGGCCGAAAGATGGCCACCTTCGTCGCGAGCTGCGTGATGCTCGCCTGGGCGACCCCGGCGCTGACCGGCACGATCGTCTGGAAGTGGATCTTCGACGACACCAGCGGGCTGGTGACCTGGCTGTTCAACGCGCTGCCGGACGGGCTTTCGCAGAGCCTGTTCGGGCGCACCGACTGGACCGGCTACGGCTGGTTCAACTCGCCGCTGCTGTTCTTCTCCATCCTGACCCTGGTCGTGGTCTGGCACTCGTTCCCGTTCATCGCGGTCAGCGTCCTCGCCGGCCTGAAGAGCGTGCCGAGCGAACTGCACGAGGCGGCCCGGGTGGACGGCGCCGGTCCGTGGCGGGTGTTCTGGCGGATCACCTTCCCGCTGCTGCGCCCGGTCTTCGGGATCCTGATCGTGCTCTCCACGATCTGGGACTTCAAGGTCTTCACCCAGCAGTTCGTGCTGGCCGGCGGCACGCAGGACCGGCCGACGTTCATGCTCTCCATCTACTCGTACGCGGAGGCGTTCTCACCCCCGCCTAAGTACGGCCTCGGTGCGGCCATCGCGGTGATCCTCACGCTGATCCTGCTCATGGTGACCGGCCTGTACGTACGGATGGTGCTCAAGCAGGAGGACGAGTCGTGAAGAAGGTCGCCCTCAACGGCGCCGGGCTGCTGGTGGCGCTCTTCGCGGCCTTCCCGGTCTACTGGATGATCGCCACCTCGCTGAAGCCCAGCCGGGAGATCTTCTCGGCCACGCCGCAGCCGGTGCCCACGCACCCCACGTTGGAGCACTATCGCGACATCCTGACCGGCAACCTCATCCCCGGCGTGACCTTCGCCGACTTCTTCCTCAACAGCGCGCTGGTCGCCGTCTCGACGGTGGTGCTCAGCGGCCTGGTCGCGCTGCTGGCCGCCACGGCGGTGGCCCGGTTCCGGTTCCGGCTGCGCACCAGCTTCCTGATCATGCTGCTGGTGGTGCAGATGATCCCGCTGGAGGCGCTGGTCATCCCGCTGTTCCTGATGATCCAGCGGCTCGGGCTCTACAACACGCTGCCCAGCCTGATCCTCACCTACCTGGGCTTCTCGCTGCCGTTCGCGGTCTGGATGCTGCGCGGGTTCGTGGCCGCGGTGCCGAAGGAGTTGGAGGAGGCGGCGGCCATCGACGGGGCGAGCCGGGCGCAGACGTTCCGGCGGATCCTCTTCCCGCTCGTCGCGCCGGGCCTGGTCGCCACCAGCATCTTCTCGTTCATCACCGCCTGGAACGAGTTGATCTTCGCACTCACCTTCATCAACGACCAGGACCGCTACACCCTGCCGGTGGCGATGACCTTCTTCTTCGGCCGCGACGACACCGCCTGGGGACCGGTCATGGCGGCGTCCACCCTCTTCACGCTGCCGGTGATCATCTTCTTCCTGCTGGTGCAGCGGCGGATGGTCTCCGGGCTCGTCGCCGGCGCGGTCAAGGGCTGAGCGGCCCGGAGCCCCCGTTCAACCCGCACACTAGGCTGGTGGCCATGACGGGCAGAGTGGCGGCGGTGAACCTCGGCGTGGTCACCGAGGCGGCGTGGGCGGGCGACGCGAGCGGCCGTACCGGCATCGACAAGCGGCCGGTGGACGGGCCGGTGCTGTTCCGCGTCGACGGAGTGGCCGGTGACTTCATCGGCGAGCGCGCCCACCACGGCACCCCGGACCAGGCGGTCTACGCGTACGCCGAGGAGGACGCCGGCTGGTGGTCCGGTGAGCTGGGCCGGTCCGTCGGGCCGGGTGGCTTCGGCGAGAACCTCACGACGTACGCGGTGGACGTGACCGGGGCCGTGATCGGCGAGCAGTGGCTCGTCGGGTCCGCCCTGCTCCAGGTGACCAAGCCGCGTACCCCGTGCCGGACCTTCGCCGGCTTCTGGGGCGTACCGGACCTGATCAAGCGGTTCACGGCGCGGGCGCTGCCCGGGGCGTACCTGCGGGTGCTGCGCGAGGGGGAGGTCGCCGCCGGCGACCCGATCCAGGTGGTGGAGCGGCCGGCGCACGGGGTGACCATCGGTGAGGTGTTCCGCGCGACGAGCCTGGAACCGGAGCTGCTGCCCCGCCTGCTGGACGCCCCCGACCTGCCCGAGTCGATCCGGGAGAAGGCCCGCCGCCGGCTCACCGCCCGCTGACCGGGGGTCGGACCACGGCGGCCCGCGCGACCCGGGGGTCGACCACGGGAAAGGGGCCCCCGCGCCGCGCGCGGGAGCCCCTTCCGGTCGGTGCTCAGCGGAGCCAGGGGATGTTGCGGTCCAGCAGGTCGCGCTGCTTGAGCTCCTTGCGCAGCGGGATCTCGTCGTCGATGTAGCCGTCCCAGTTGATGCCCCAGTAGTTCGCGGTGTGCGTGCCCTCACCGAGCAGCTGGCGCTGCACCGGCGTGCGGTTGGCCCACCACTCGGCGTCCTTGTCGACGTGCAGCTCGTCCAGCGGGCGGATCCACCGGTAGGTGTAGCCGACGAAGAGCATCTTGCGGGTGATGGTCGACAGGTTCGTCGACCGGGAGTGCCACTGGCGGCGGTCGAAGATGAACGCGTCACCCGGGTTGGCGGTGATCTCCACCGTGCCCTCCGGGTCCGGGTTCTGCACGGTCAGGTCCGCCGGTCGCGGCAGCGAGTTCCACAGGTGGCTGCCCGGGATGACCTTGGTGGCGCCGCGGCCGGTCTCGGACAGGTCGGAGAGCACGTACGCGACCTTGAGCGAGAACATCGGGCGGGGCAGGTTCGGGTCCATCGTCTCCGGGTCGGAGTTCTGCCGGTACCCGTCCTGGTGCCAACCCCAGTACGGCTTCTCCGGCTCCAGCGCCGGCGGGGTCACGTCCAGGTGGTTGTGGTGGGTGTAGATGTTCCAGCCGGCCAGGCCCCACATGTACGGGAAGGAGATGGGGTGGGTCAGCAGCTCGCCGAAGAGCTCGTCCCGCTCCAGGAAGCCCAGCAGGTGCAGGGTCCCGTCCTTGGTGGTGTTGCCCTTCGCCTGCTCCTCGGCGTAGACGCGGTCGACCGCCTCTTCCAGGGCCGCCCGGTGGTCCTCCGTCAGGACGTTGCGCAGCAGCAGGAAGCCCTGCTCGTGAAACTCCTTGCGGTCAATGTCGCTGATCGGCTCGTAACCGGTCCGGCCTCCGTAGTCGAAACCCACGTCGTATCCCTCCCCATGCGGAACCCGTGTCTGACACAGGCCGCCGAGCGTAACGCGCTGTAGCGGTGAGTGCGGGGCGCCGATGCTCGGGACTGGGGTAAAACGGGACGCTAGGCCGTCAATTGGTTGCTGAGTGTGATGCCCATGACGGGATTGAGCCATCTAAGTGGTTTGTCTGTTCGTTCATCTTCTGATGAAGCTGTAATCCGGGGGAGGGCTCAGGAGTCGCCGAAGACCTCGGCCACCACCCGGCCGGTCGCCTCCGGCTCGGCCGCCACCTTGGCCCAGGTGCCGTCGCGGGCGGTCCACTCCAGGCCGCCGAAGCGCACCCGCTTCACCCCGTGGTCCTGTGCGTGGGAGACCAGCCAGTGCGCGTACCGCCAGCCGTTGCGCTGGTCGCTCGCGGCCAGGGTGAGGCCGGTCAGGTCCGTCGGCACGGCGCTGCTGGCCAACCCCCAGTCCAAGGTCAGGTTGCGGGTCAGGGCGACCGCCGCGGCCTCACCGCGCATCACCGGAGTGCGCGCGACCGTGCACGCCACCGCGCCGGTGGCGTCGCCGAGGAGCGCCTTGCTGAGCACCTCCGACTCGTCGGCCCACTTCTCGTAGGCCTCGGGGAACGCCGAGCGCTGCACCCGCTGTGCGGCGTCGGTGACCCGCATCCGCTCCCAGCCCCGGACCTTCCGCAGCGCCTTGTAGAACCGGGTCGCGGCATAGCGCGGCTCGCGGATGCGTTCCGGGGTGCCCCACCCCTGGCTGGGTCGCTGTTGGAACAGGCCGACCGAGTCGCGGTCGCCGCCGGCGAGGTTGCGCAGGCCGGACTCCTGGTAGGCGGTGGCCAGGGCCACCACGACGGCCCGCTCCGGCATCTCCAACTGCGCGCCGATCGCCGCGATGGTCGCCGCGTTGGCCATCTGGTCGGCGTCGAGGGTCACCCGGCCGTCGGCCTGCACGGTGCAGGTCCGCGTCGCCGTCGGCAGGCGCAGGTCGCTGCCGAGTTTGCGGACGACGAGGAGGACACCCACCACCGCGAGTAGGACGAGAACGACGCCACCTGCCACGACAGCCCGAGTTCGCACCTACACCCCCTGCTCGACAGTCCGCCAAGAGTACGTCCCGTGCCGGCCCGTTCGGGTCGTCCGACCGGTTCGGGCCGGCCCTGCGCCGTCGCGTACCGATCGATGTTTCCCGCTCCGGCCCGCCTCTCACCTGCCTGTTGCCATGCTTCCCGTCCGGCCGATTTCGGCCGTTACCGAGGTTGCCGGGGTCGCTGGTGCGTTATCAACCAGTCATGGCAGTCCGCCGCGCGCCGTCTCCTGTTGCCCGTGTCACGCGACGGGTGACCCCGGAAGTTCTTGACCGGTCAAGCGGTTCTCGCAATTGACATGTCAATCAGGGGTGCGTCGGCCGACCCGGCGACGCGCCCGAGGGGCCCGCCGGCGGCGCGCCGAGCGCCACCGGGGGCCACGGATGGAGGAGAACCATGGGAACGCTGGACGGCAAGGTCGTGCTCATCACCGGCACCGGCGGCGGCGTGGGCCGCGTCGCGGCGCTGGCCTTCGCACGCGAGGGCGCCCGGGTGGTCGGCGCGGACATCCAGGTCGACGGCAACAACGAGACCGCCGAACTGGTCCGCCGCGCGGGCGGCGAGATGACCGCCATCGCGCCGGTCGACCTCACCGACCCGGAGCAGGTACGCCGGTTCGTCGACGAGGCCGCAGCGGCGTACGGCGGGCTCGACGTCGTCTACAACAACGCGGCGGCGCTCCGCTTCGGTCCGATGCCCGACTTCTCGGTCGAGGACTGGCGGGCGACCATCGTCGGCGAACTCGACATTCCCTTCTACGTGTCGAAGTTCGCGTGGCCGCACCTGGTGCGGCGCGGCGGCGGCGTCATCATCAACGCCGCGTCCATGGCCGGCATGATCGGTGGTGCCGTGCCGCCGATGGTCGGGCACGCCGCCGCGAACGCCGGGATCATCGGCATGACCCGGCAGCTCGCGCTGGAGGGCGCTCCGAGCGGGATCCGCGCGGTGGCGATCAGCCCGGGGCCGATCCTGACCCCGGCCAGCGACCGCGACCTGGGCGACAACCAGGCCGCGCGGGACGCGGTCACCGCGAAGACCCTGCTCAAGCGGTTCGCCCGGCCCGAGGAGGTCGCCGAGCTGGTGGTGTTCCTCGCCTCCGACCGCGCCGGCTACATCACCGGCGCGAACTACCCGGTCGACGGCGGCGCGACCGCGTGGTGAGCCGAGCGGCGGCCGGGACGCGGCCCACACGGGCCGCGTCCCGGCCGCCGTCCCGATCCAGTGCCGGGCCGGCCCGGGGTCAGGCGGTGTGATCCCCGTCCGAAGCGGGCACCCACCGCGCCGGCCTCCTGCTCCGGAAGGCCGCCACGCCCTCCCTCCCCTCGTCGGAGAGGAAGTAGGTGGTCGACAGCGCGGCCAGGTCGGCGACCTCGGCCCGCAGGTCGGTGGCCGCGGGGCGGCGCAGCAGCCGCTTCGCCCCGGCCAAGGCGCCGGGGGCGCCGCGCACCAGGGAGGCGCAGTACCGCTCCACCGCGGCGTCCAGCCCGTCGGCCGGCACGGCCGCCGTCACCAGCCCGATCTCGGCGGCCCGCCGGCCATCGAAGGTGTCCCCGGTCAGGTACAGCTCGGCCGCGGCGCGCGGGTGCAGCCGGGGCAGGACGGTCGCCGATATCACCGCCGGGATCACGCCGATCCGCACCTCGGTGAAGGCGAAGGTCGCCTCCTCGGCGCAGACCGCCAGGTCCGCCGCCGCGATCAGACCCAGCCCGCCGGCCCGGGCCGGCCCGGCCACCCGGGCGAGCACCGGCTTCGGGCACTCCCACACCGCGGCCAGCACGTCACCGAGCATCCCGGCCGGCACGGTCCCGCTGGCGTACGCGGCGGCGGTCTCCTTCAGGTCCGCTCCCGAGCAGAAGACCGGCCCGGTGTGGTCGAGCACGACCATCCGGACGGCCTCGTCCGCGACCGCCGCGGCCAGCCCGTCGAGCAGCTGCCTCATCAGCGGCGTGGAGAGCGCGTTGCGGTTGTGCGGGCTGTCCAGGGTGAGGGTGGTCACCCCGCGGGCCGTGGCGACCCGCACGAGCACGTCGGGAGAGGTCATGCCGGGCACACTAGTGGCCATGCCCGGCGTGCTTCCAGAAGGTGAGACGGTCCCCGTCGACGGATCGCTGCCGCCCACGGCGACTGCCGCGGTCGGCGAGCGCGGCTTCGGCGTGTACGTCCACGTGCCGTTCTGCGCCAGCCGCTGCGGCTACTGCGACTTCAACACGTACACGGCCGCGGAGCTCGGCGGCGGGGCGAGTCGGGACGCGTACGCCGACACCGTGCTCGCCGAGCTGCGGCTGGCCGCCCGGGTGCTCGGCGACACCCCGCCGAAGCGGGTCGACACCGTCTTCGTGGGCGGCGGCACCCCCACCCTGCTCCCGCCCGACGACCTGGCCCGGATCCTCGACGCGATCGACCGCACCTGGGGGCTGGCCGCCGACGCCGAGGTGACCACCGAGGCCAACCCCGAGTCGGTCAACCCCGCCTCGCTCAAGACGCTGCGCGCGGCCGGCTACACCCGGATCTCCCTGGGCATGCAGTCCGCCTCGCCCGGGGTGCTGGCGATCCTCGACCGTACGCACAGCGCCGGGCGGGCCACCGCCGCCGCGCTGGAGGCGCGCGACGCCGGTTTCGACCACGTCAACCTGGACCTGATCTACGGGACGCCGGGGGAGAGCGCTGAGGACTTCGCCGCCTCGCTGGACCAGGTGGTGGCCGCGGGCGTCGACCACGTCAGCGCGTACGCCCTGATCGTCGAGGACGGCACCCGGCTCGCCGCCCGGATGCGGCGCGGTGAGCTGGCGTACCCCAGCGACGACGTGGCGGCGGACCGCTACCTGGCGGCGGAGGCCGCGCTCGACGCGGCCGGCTTCTCCTGGTACGAGGTCTCCAACTGGGCCCGTACGCCCGCCGCCCGGTGCCGGCACAACCTGCTCTACTGGAGCGGAGCCGACTGGTGGGGCCTCGGGCCCGGGGCGCACAGCCACGTCGGCGGGGTGCGCTGGTGGAACGTCAAGCACCCGACCGCGTACGCCCAGCGGCTGGCGGCCGGGGCGTCACCCGGCCTGGCCCGGGAGGTGCTGAGCCGGGACGAGGCGCACATGGAGGACGTCATGCTGCGGCTGCGGCTCGCCTCGGGGCTGCCGCTGGACGTGCTCGACGACGCCGGGCGGGCCGGGGCCGAGCGGGCGCTGGCCGACGGGCTGCTCGCCCCGGCCGAGTACGCCGCCGGTCGCGCCGTGCTCACCCTGCGCGGGCGGCTGCTCGCCGACGCCGTCGTGCGTGACCTGCTGCCCTGACCGCGTCGGTCAGGGCAGGCGCGGTGCCCGACCGGCCGGGGGAGCGGCCGGCCGGGGTCACTTCACGAGGTTGACGGACATCGGGTAGCGGTAGAGCTGCCCCTCGTTGGCCTTGATCCCGGCGAGGATGCCGAAGAGCGTGCCGAGGATGACCGCCGCGCCGACACCGAGGAAGCCGATCAGGATGCAGGAGAGCACCCAGCCGACCAGCCCCACGATCGACCAGACCAGTTGGAAGTTGAGCGCCGACACGGCGTGCGCCCGGACGGTCGGTGACTGGTTGCCGCGGGCCAGCAGGGCGACCAGCGGGGCGATCCAGCCGAGGACCCCGGCGCTGAGGAACATGCCGGCGGCACCGCCGAAGTGGGCGACGAGCGCCCAGGTCTTGTCCTCGTTGCCGCCGAACGGGCCCCCGGGGGCGCCGCCGTAACCGCCGCCGTAGCCACCGGTCGGGTAGCCACCGCCCGGCGGGGGGTAGCCGCCACCGGGGGGTGGGTAGCCGCCCGACGACGGTTGGTCACCAGCGGGCGGCGGATAGCCACCGGGTGGGGGATAGCCGCCCGGGCCGGGTGCCCCGGACAGTGGTGCGGTGGGGGGTTCGTCCCCGGCGGACGGGCCGGGGGCGGCCGACGGCGGATACGGCTGGTTGTCGCCGGGCCCTGCGGCGCCGGGAGGGCGAGGTGGTTCAGTCATGAATGTCACGGTAGGGGCCGTCGGCAACGCCGCACCAGAGCGACATCGCCCGGCTCGCCGGTCCGTTCGGCCCGCGTCCCGCGGTGACGTGGGCGGGGCCGCACCGGCGGTCCGTCGTTGATCATCGCGTCGGCGGGCTCGCCGACGTAGACTGGCACTCGCAACAGACGAGTGCCAGGATGTCGTCCGCCGCCGCCCACAGCGGCGGCCGATGCGCGTAGGAGGTGGGGAGGATGGGTCTCGACGACCGGAAGCTCGCCGTGCTCCGCGCGATCGTCGAGGACTACGTCGCGACACAGGAACCGGTCGGCAGCCGCGCGCTGGTCGAGCGCCACCAACTGGGTGTCTCGCCGGCGACGGTCCGCAACGACATGGCGGTGCTCGAGGAGGAGGGCTACATCCGGCAGCCGCACACCAGTGCCGGCCGGGTGCCCACCGACCGCGGCTACCGCCTCTTCGTCGACCGGCTCTCCCGCGTCAAGCCGCTGAGCCCGGCCGAGCGCCGGGCGATCGAGCGCTTCCTGGTCGGCGCCGTCGACCTGGACGACGTGGTGCACCGCACGGTCCGCCTGCTGGCCCAGCTGACCCGGCAGGTCGCCGTCGTGCAATATCCCAGCCTGGCCCGCTCGACGGTCCGCCACCTGGAGCTGGTGCCCATCTCGACCACCCGGCTGATGCTGGTCATGATCGCCGACACCGGGCGGGTCGAGCAGCGGCTCGTCGAGATGCCGGCGCCGATCCTCGCCGACGACGTCACCGACCTGCGCCGGCTGGTCAACGAGAAGCTGGTCGGCAGCCGGTTCTCCGACACGCCGCCGCTGGTGCAGGCGCTGGTCGACGAGGCCCGCCCCGACCAGCGTCCGGCCATGGCGACCCTCGCCACGGTCCTGCTGGAGACGCTGGTCGAGCGCCACGAGGAGCGGATCGCGCTCGCCGGCACGGCCAACCTGACCCGGGGTGGCCTGCTGGATTTCCAGGGCTCGCTGCGGCCGATCCTCGAAGCGCTCGAGGAGGAGGTCGTGCTGCTCAAGCTCATCGGCGAGACCGAGCCCAGCACCACCCGGGTGCTGATCGGCGACGAGAACGAGATCGACAACCTCCGCGCCGCCTCGGTGGTGAGCACCGGCTACGGGCCGGGCGCCACCATCGTCGGTGGCCTGGGGGTGCTGGGGCCGACCCGGATGGACTACCCCGGCACCATCGCCACGGTGCGGGCCGTGGCACGCTACGTGGGCGACCTGCTGGCCCAGAACTGACCGCAGCCAAGGCCGACGACCGGCGCAACGCGAGACGAACATGAGGACACGGAACGCAGTGGCCAGGGACTACTACGGCATTCTCGGTGTGAGCCGGGGAGCCTCCGACGACGAGATCAAGCGCGCCTACCGCAAGCTGGCGCGCCAGTTCCACCCGGACGTCAATCCGGATCCGGAGGCCCAGGAGAAGTTCAAGGACATCAACGCCGCGTACGAGGTCCTCTCGGACGACCGGAAACGGCAGATCGTCGACCTGGGTGGCGACCCGCTCGCCCCGGGTGGCGGGGGCGCCGGCGGCCCGGGTGGCCCCGGCGGCGCCGGCCCGTTCGTCGGGTTCCAGGACATCATGGACGCCTTCTTCGGGGGCGCGGCGGGCGGCTCGCGCGGCCCGCGTCCGCGTACCCGTCCGGGGGCCGACGCGATCCTGCGCCTCGAACTGGACCTGCACGAGACGGCGTTCGGCGTCGAGGCGCCGATCACCGTCGACACGGCCGTCCTCTGCACCACCTGCTCCGGCGCCGGCACGGCGGCGGGCACCCACCTCGCCACCTGCGAGGCGTGCGGCGGTCGCGGTGAGGTGCAGTCGGTGCAGCGCACCTTCCTCGGCCAGGTGGTCTCCGCCCGGCCGTGCACCGTCTGCCAGGGCTACGGCACCACCATCCCGCACCCCTGCCCGACGTGCGCCGGCGACGGCCGGGTGCGTACCCGCCGCTCGCTGACCGTGAAGATCCCGGCGGGCGTCGAGGACGGCATGCGGATCCGACTGGCCCAGCAGGGCGAGGTCGGCCCGGGCGGTGGCACCGCCGGCGACCTCTACGTCGAGATCCACGAGCGGCCACACGACGTCTACTCGCGCAAGGGCGACGACCTGCACTGCCGGGTGACCGTGCCGATGACCGCGGCGGCGCTCGGCACCCGGCTGACGATCAAGACGCTGGACAGCGAGGAGACCGTCGACGTGAAGCCCGGCACGCAGCCGGCCAGCACGCTGCGGCTGCGCGCCCGCGGTGTGCCGCACCTGCGCGGCACCGGCCGGGGTGACCTCTACGTCCACCTCGACGTGCGCACCCCCACCAAGCTCGACGCCGACCAGGAGCGGATGCTGCGGGAGTTCGCCAAGACGCGGGGCGAGGAGGTCGCCGAGCTGAGCAAGCAGGGCGGCTTCTTCTCCCGCATGCGCGACGCCTTCAACGGTCACGCCTGATCCGGCCGGCCTCCATCCTGGCCGTGCCTTGATCCTGGCCTCGCCCTGACGTGGTCGGGTCTTGATGTGGCCTAGCCGCCCCGGCGTCCGTCGGGGCGGCTAGCCTGACCGTCGTGTCCGCGCCACTGTTCCTCGTCGAGTCGCTGCCCACCGCCGATTCCCTGACCCTCGGTGGCCCTGAGGGGCACCACGCGGCCACCGTGCAGCGGCTGCGGGTCGGGGAGGAGCTGGTGCTCGCCGACGGCCACGGCGGCACCGCCACCGCCGTGGTCACCGCCGTCGGCCGGGGAAGTCTGGATCTCGACGTCACCTCCCGGGCGTACGCGGACGCGCCCGTACCGCGGCTCGTGGTGGTGCAGGGCATCGCCAAGGGCGACCGGGGCGAGCTGGCCGTGCAGGCCATGACCGAGGTCGGCGTCGACGAGATCGTCCCCTGGGCGGCATCCCGGTCGGTGGCGCAGTGGCGCGGCGACCGGGGCGTACGGGCCCGGGACAAGTGGGTGGCGACCGCGCGGGAGGCGGCGAAACAGGCTCGCCGTCCGTGGCTGCCGGTGGTGGCCGGCGCCCCCGACGAGTCGACCACCCGGGTGGCGCGTCGGATCGCCGGTGCCGCTGCCGCGTTCGTGCTCCACGAGGAGGCCGACGAACGGCTCACCACCGCCGACCTGCCCGACCTGGGGGAGATCGTGCTGGTGGTCGGGCCGGAGGGCGGCATCGCCCCGGCCGAGCTGGACGCCTTCGCCGAGGCCGGCGCCCGCCCGGTGCGCCTCGGTCCGTCGGTGCTGCGCACCTCCACGGCGGGCGTGGCCGCCCTGAGCGTGCTCGCCACCCGCCTCTCCCGCTGGTAACCGCGCCCGCTGCCCTGCCCCGCGCCCGCGCCCCGCGCCCGCGCCCCGCGCCCTGCCCGGCGTCGATCATGCAGTTGTGGTGCCGCACAAAAGCGGCGAGGCGGTTGATACTGGGCACCACAAGTGCATGATCGTCGGGAGCGGGAGCGGGAGCGGGAGCGGGAGCGGGAGCGGGAGCGGGAGCGGGGTCAGCTGCGCAGGTAGGAGGCGCCGTTCAGGTCGACGATGGTGCCGGAGGCCCACTCCGCCTCGGGGGAGGCGAGCCAGTGCACCGCGGCGGCGATCTCCTCCGGCCGCGCGACCCGGTTGAACGGGCTCTGCGCGCGGACGGCCGCACCGCGCTCGGCCTTCAGGTGCTCGTTGGTCATGTCGGTCTCGACGAAGCCGGGTGCCACGGTGGCGACCGCGATGCCGTACGGGGCCAGCGCCACGGCCAGCGACTGCCCCAGGGCGTTGAGCCCCGCCTTGCTCGCCCCGTACGCCGGGTTGGCCGGCTCACCCCGGAAGGCGCCCCGGGAGGAGACGTTGACGATCCGGCCGCCCCGCTCGCGCATGTGCTGGGCGGCGCACCAGGTGGCGTTGGCCGCGCCGAACAGGTTGGTGTCCAGCACCTCCCGCCAGCGCTGCCGCCACTGCTCGTAGGAGCTGTCGAAGACGGGGTGCGGCGGGTCGGCCGGCCCGAAGACGCCGGCGTTGTTCACCAGCACGTCGAGGCCGCCCAGCCGCTGCGCGGCCTCGTCCACCATCGCGCGGACCGCGTCCGGGTCGGCGAGGTCGGCCCGGACCACCACGTGCCCGTCGCCGGGCAGCTCCGCGCGGAGCTTCTCGGCCAGCTCCGCCGAGTCCCGGTGGTGGATCGCCACCCGGTCACCGCCGGCCGCGAAGGCCCGCACCACCGCCCGCCCGATACCGCGCGAGCCCCCCGTCACCAGCACCGCCCGTGAAGTCACGCGGCCATCATGCCCGAGCGGCCCGGCTTCGCTCACCGGCCCCCGGGGCAGCGCTTAGGCTGCCCCGATGGGAACCGACTGCCTCTTCTGCCGCATCGTCGCCGGGGAGATCCCGGCCACCGTCGTCCGGGAGACCCCGACCACGCTCGCGTTCCGCGACATCGCACCGAAGGCACCCGTACACGTGCTGATCATTCCGAAGGAGCACTACGCGGACGTCGCCACGCTCGCGCAGGGCGACCCGGCGCTGGCCGGCGAGGTGCTGGCCACGGCCGCCGCGGTGGCCGAGGACGAGGGCCTGCTCGGCGACGGTTTCCGGCTGATGTTCAACACCGGGGCGTACGGCGGCCAGGAGGTCTTCCACGCGCACGCGCACCTGCTGGGCGGCGCGCCGCTCGGCCCGATGCTGGCCCGGGATCTCGCGTGACGTCGGCGGCGGACCGGCTGGCGCGGATGGTGCGCCAGGTCCAGGCGAAGGCCCGGGTCCCGGCCGTGTCGGCGGCGCTTCACCGGGCCGACCGGCCGCTGTGGACCTGCACGGTGGGCTGGACCGGGAACGAGACGGCCCTCGACCCGCAGACCCGGTTCCGGATCGGCTCGGTCACGAAGACCTTCACCGCGGTGCTGACGATGCAGTGCCGCGACGACGGCCTGCTCGACCTGGACGACCCGATCGGCCGGCACCTGGACGTGCCGGCGCACGGCGAGCTGACCGTGCGCCGGCTGCTCTCGCACACCTCCGGGCTGCAGCGGGAGCCGTACGGCGACGTGTGGGACACCCTGCGCGCCCCGGACGCGGAGCAGTTGCTGGCGGAGCTGGCCCGGGCCGAGCGGGTGCTGCCGCCGGGTCGCCGCTACCACTACTCCAACCTCGGGATGGCGCTGCTGGGCCGGCTGGTGGGTCAGCTGCGCGGCGGCACCTGGGCGGAGGTGCTCACCGAGCGGGTGCTGATCCCGTTGGGGCTGACCACGACCACGGTGGCGCCGGGCCGGCGCGCGGCGACCGGGTTCCTGGTCGACGCGTACTCCGACGAGGCGCACCCGGAGCCGCCGACCGACTTCGGCGCGGTCGGCCCGGCCGCGCAGCTGTGGAGCACCGCCGGGGACATGGCCCGGTGGGCGGCGTTCCTCGCCGACCCGGCGGCCCTGGACGCGACGGGCGCGGTGCTCGCCCCGGCCACGCTGGAGGAGATGCGCTGGCCGGTGACGGTGACCGACGAGGCGCTCTGGGGTGGCGGCTTCGGGCTCGGCCTGATCCTGGTGCCGCAGGGCGGGCGGGTGATGCACGTGGGGCACGACGGGGCCATGCCGGGCTTCCTGGCCGCGGCGTACGGCCGGCGCGGCGGGGAGGGCACGCCGGCCGCGATGGGCGCGGCGGTGCTGGTCTCCTCGGGCACCGCGGCGGAGGCCCTCGACCTGCCGCACCGGCTCCTCGCCGCCGCCGTCGAGCACGACCCGGCCGAGATCGAGCCGTGGCGGCCCGGCCCGCCGGCGCCGGAGGCCCTGCGCGGCCTGCTGGGCCGCTGGTGGGGTGAGGGCTACGAGTACGTCTTCTCGTGGCACGACGGGACGCTGCGGGCGCGTGGGGCGGACGACGCGTCCGGCCGGCCGCCGGCGGTGTTCGCGCCGCTGCCCGACCAGCCGGACGTGTTCCGCACCGTCTCCGGCCGGGAGGTGGGTGAGCTGCTGCGGCTGACCCGCGACGACGACGGCGTCGTGGTGCGGATGCACTGGGCGACCTACCGGTTCACCCGCCACCAGGAGACCTTCGACCGGTACGACTTCCGCGCGGGCGCCTGACGGACGCGAACCCGGGGGAATCCGCCTGTTTCCTCCGGGTTCCGCCCGCCCGCCACCCGGGTTCCGGGTCGCGGAAATGCACGCGGTGGCAGCGCTGTTGAACCGATACGATGGGTGGAACGTCCGTACGCCGCGCCACCAGGGCCGGCGCAGAGATCGAGAGCAGGTGGCACAGGGCCCCTCGGCCCGACCTATGACCGGCACCCCACCTCCCGGCCCGCCCCAGGTGCAGACTCGGATCACCGTCCCCGATCCGAAGATCATGGTCAACCTGCTCGGCGCGGGTGACGAGATCCTGCGACTCGTCGAGCGCTCGGTCAACAGTGACGTGCACGTCCGCGGCAACGAGATCACCATCACCGGCGCGCCGGCGGACAACGCCCTCGCCGAGCGACTCTTCACCGAGCTGCTCGAACTCATCGAGAAAGGCGAGACCCTGACCACTGACGCCGTCCGGCGTACCGTCGGCATGCTCGAGCAGGGCAGCGCCGAGCGGCCCGCCGAGGTCCTGACGCTCAACATCCTCTCCCGGCGCGGCCGCACCATCCGCCCCAAGACGCTCGGGCAGAAGCGCTACGTCGACGCGATCGACGCGCACACGATCGTCTTCGGCATCGGTCCCGCCGGCACCGGCAAGACCTACCTGGCGATGGCGAAGGCCGTCCAGGCGCTCCAGGCCAAGCAGGTCAACCGGATCATCCTCACCCGTCCCGCGGTCGAGGCGGGTGAGCGGCTGGGCTTCCTGCCCGGCACCCTCAACGAGAAGATCGACCCGTACCTGCGGCCGCTCTATGACGCGCTGCACGACATGCTCGACCCGGACTCCATCCCGAAGCTGATGGCGGCGGGGACGATCGAGGTCGCGCCGCTGGCGTACATGCGTGGGCGGACGTTGAACGACGCCTTCATCATCCTGGACGAGGCGCAGAACACCACACCCGAGCAGATGAAGATGTTCCTCACCCGTCTCGGCTTCGGTTCGAAGATCGTGGTGACCGGTGACGTCACCCAGGTCGACCTGCCGGGCGGGACGACGAGCGGCCTGCGTATGGTCCGGGACATCCTCGCCGGAGTCGAGGACGTCCACTTCGCGCAGCTGTCCAGCTCCGACGTGGTCCGGCACCGGCTGGTCGGGGAGATCGTCGACGCGTACGCCCGCTGGGATGCCGAGCGGGAGAACCAGCAGGCGCAGAGCGTGCACGCCGTGCCGGGGCGGGCCGCCCAGGGCGGTCGTTCCGGCCGGCGCCGCTAGATCAGGGGAAGAATTCAGTTGTCCATCGAGATCGCCAACGAGTCGGGTGTCGAGGTCGACACCGACGCCGTGCTGGCCGTCGCCCGCCACGCCCTCGACGAGATGGGGGTCAACCCCCTCGCCGAGCTGTCCGTGCTGCTGGTCGACATCGACTACATGACCGAGCTCAACCACCGCTGGATGGGTGGTGACGGGCCGACCGACGTGCTCGCGTTCCCCATGGACGAGGGCAGCGTCGACCACGGACCGGGCGAGAGCGCCCCGGCCGGCGGTGAGCCCGCCCTGCTCGGCGACATCGTGCTCTGCCCCGAGGTGGCGGCCAAGCAGGCGGCCGCGGCCGGCCACTCCGCCGCCGACGAGCTGCACCTGCTCACGGTGCACGGTGTGCTGCACCTGCTCGGCTACGACCACGCCGAGCCGGAGGAGGAGCGGGAGATGTTCACGCTCCAGGCCCGACTGCTGTCCAGCTGGCGGTCGAGCCGGTCCCAGTGATGACCGTCCAGGCGTCCGCCGCCGGCGCCACCGCCGGCCTGCCGGACCTGCAACTGCTCGCGTTCGCCGCCGGGCTGGTGGTGCTGGCCGGGCTGATCGCGATGACCGAGGCGGCGCTCGCCGCGGTCTCGCCGGCCCGCGCCGCCGAACTCGCCCGGGACGGCGCCCGCGGGGCCAGGGCGCTGCAGGCCCTGGCCGGCGACGTCGTACGCCATCTCAACCTGCTCCTGCTGCTGCGGCTGCTCGCCGAACTGACCGCCACCACGCTGGTGGCGCTGGTCGCGGTGGACACCTTCGGCGCGGGCTGGCGGGCGGCGCTGGTCACCGCCGGCGCGATGACGGTGGTCAGCTTCGTGGTGGTCGGGGTGGCCCCGCGCACCCTCGGGCGGCAGCACGCCTATCCGGTGGGCCGCGCGGTGGCCCCGCTGGTCCGCTGGCTGGGCCGGGCGCTCAACCCGCTCGCCTCACTGCTGATCCTGATCGGCAACGCGGTCACCCCCGGTCGTGGTTTCCGGGAGGGCCCGTTCGCCACGCAGCTGGAGCTGCGGGAGCTGGTCGACCTGGCCGAGCAGCGCGGCGTGGTGGAGCACGGCGAGCGGCAGATGATCCACTCCGTCTTCGCCCTGGGTGACACGATCGCCCGCGAGGTGATGGTGCCGCGCACCGAGATGGTGTGGATCGAGGAGGGCAAGACGCTCTCCCAGGCGCTCGCGCTCTTCCTCCGCTCCGGTTTCTCCCGGATCCCGGTGATCGGTGAGAGCGTCGACGACGTGCTGGGCGTGCTCTACCTGAAGGACCTGATCCGGCGGGTCAACGGCGACGACGGCGCGGCGGAGCGGCTGTCGGTCGCCGAGCTGATGCGGCCGGCGACCTTCGTCCCGGAGTCGAAGCCGGTCGACGACCTGCTCTCCGAGATGCAGGCCGCCCGCAACCACCTGGTCATCGTCGTCGACGAATACGGTGGCACCGGCGGCCTCGTCACGATCGAGGACATCCTGGAGGAGATCGTCGGCGAAATCACCGACGAGTACGATGTCGAGCGCCCGCCGGTCGAACGCCTGGCGGACGGGTCGGTGCGGGTCACCGCCCGGCTCCCGGTCGAGGACCTGGGCGAGCTGTTCGACACCGAACTCCCCACCGACGAGGTGGAGACGGTCGGCGGTCTGCTCGCCCAGTCGTTGGGCCGGGTGCCGATCCCGGGGGCGCAGGTCGAGATGGCCGGCCTCCGGCTGATCGCCGAGGGCACCACCGGCCGGCGCAACCGGATCGACACGGTGCTCGTGAGCCGGGTCGAGCCGACCGACGAGCAGGAAGGTCCGGGGCGCGGCGAGTCCGCCGAGCCCCGCAACGATCAGAACCGAGCCGAGGAGAGGCAACCCGCCGATGCCTGAGTCGTCCGCCGTGCCCGCCGCCCGGCCCGCCCCGTCCGCGCCGGTCGAGCTGAGCGCCGAGGACGCCAAGCTGGTCGTCCTGGCCCGGGGAGCCCGCGCCCGCGTGGGTGCCGTGGAGGGCGCGGCCGTCCGCGACCAGGACGGTCGGACGTACGCGGCGGCGAGCGTGGCCCTGCCGTCGCTCGCGCTCACCGCGCTGCAGCTCGCGGTCGCCTCGGCGGTGGCCGCCGGCGCGAGCCGGTTGGAGGCCGCCGTGGTGGTCACCGAGGCGTCGACGCTCGACGGGGCGGGGCACGCCGCCGTCCGCGACCTCGCCGCCGACGCGCCGATCCACGTCGCCGCGCCGGACGGCACCGTCCTCGGCACGGTGGCCGAGTGAGCGGGCCGGTGGCGGGCCCGCAGGAGCGGCCCTACCGGGCCGGTTTCGCCTGCTTCGTGGGGCGGCCGAACGCGGGCAAGTCGACGCTCACCAACGCGATCATCGGTCAGAAGATCGCGATCACCTCGAACAAGCCGCAGACCACCCGGCACGTCATCCGGGCCGTGCTGCACCGCCCCGAGTCGCAGCTCGTGCTGGTCGACACGCCGGGCCTGCACCGCCCGCGTACGCTGCTCGGCGAGCGGCTCAACGACCTGGTCCGCGAGACGTGGAGCGAGGTCGACGTGATCGGTCTCTGCATCCCCGCGAACGAGCCGATCGGCCGGGGCGACCGGTTCATCACCGGCGAGTTGGCCAGCCTGAAGGCCACCGTGCTCGCCGTCGTCACCAAGACCGACCTCGTCGACCGGAAGCGGCTGGCCGAGCAGTTGCTGGCGGTCAGCGAGCTGGCCGAATTCGCCGACGTGGTGCCCGTCAGCGCGGTCTCCGGGCACCAGGTGGACACGCTCGTCGACGTGATGACCGGCTACCTGCCGGAGTCGCCGCAGCTCTATCCGGACGACATGCTCACCGACGACCCGGAGCAGGTCATGGTCGCCGAGCTGATCCGGGAGGCGGCCCTGGAGGGCGTCCGCGACGAGCTGCCGCACTCCATCGCGGTGGTGGTGGAGGAGATGATCCCCGAGGGTCAACTCCTCCGGATCTACGCCGACGTGTACGTCGAGCGACCCAGCCAGAAGGCGATCGTGATCGGTCACCGGGGAAGCCGGCTGAAGGAGGTCGGCACGACCGCCCGCCGGCAGATCGAGGAGTTGCTCGGCACGCGGATCTACCTCGACCTGCACGTTCGTGTCGCCAAGGACTGGCAGCGCGACCCGAAGCAGCTGCGCAAGCTCGGCTTCTGACGGTTTCGTAGGGGTTCGGCCGGCGACGTCCGTCGGCCGAACGGCTCGCTCCGGGTCCACTTCGGGCGTCCGGGCGTCGGGCGACGGGCATGGTCGTCATCGGTCGAAGGTATGGGGAGTCTCACTTCTGGTCGGGGCGCTGGCTGTTTGCCGGCGGTCCGGCGGAGGGTAGGAGACATTGGCGCCCGTGCCCCCGACACAGATGCAGGCTGATGCGAAACAGATACCTGGACCTGCTCCGCTTTCTGGCCATCGTCCGAGTCGTCGTCTACCACGTCACCGGCTGGGCCGCGCTGACCCTGGTCTTCCCGGCCATGTCGGTGATGTTCGCGCTGGCCGGTTCGCTGATGGCGGCATCGCTGGAGCGGTCCGGGCCCGCCGCGGTGGTCCGTCGGCTGCGTCGTCTCCTACCGTCGCTGTGGGTGCTGGCCGCGGTCTTCGTGCCGGCGATGCTGCTCAGCGGGCTCCCCCTCACCCCGCGCGTGCTGCTCTGGCTCTTCCCCGTCTCGGACCCGCCGGCCAACTACTGGGGAGCGTTGGCGCTCAGCGTGATCTGGTACCTGCGCGACTACCTCTGGTTCGTGCTCGCCTCACCGGTCGCGCTCTGGCTGTTCCGCCGGGCGCCGCTGCCCACCCTGCTCGCCCCGTACGCCCTGCTCGCGGCCATCGAGTCCGGGATCTGGGCGACCGCACCCGGGATCGCCCGGGAGTTCGGGCTCTACTTCGGCGCGTGGCTGCTCGGCTTCGCCCACCACGCGGGGATGCTGCGCCGGATGGCGAACCGGGTGCTGGTCCCGACGGCGGCGCTCCTCGCGGCGGCGGGCGGGGCGTGGATCGTCACCCACCCGGGACCGCGCGGGTACGACCTGAACGACATCCACCTCGGCAACGCGCTCTGGTCCGCCGCGTTCATCCTCGTCGTGCTCGGCCGCGGCCCGGCCGGCGCGGACTGGATCGCGCGCAGCGCCCTGTTCGACCGTGCGGTGACCGTCGTCAACCGGCGGGCGCTCACCATCTACCTGTGGCACATGCCGTTCGTCGTCGCGCTGACACCGCTCGTCGACGTCGTGGGCTGGTCCCACCAGGACCCGCTCGGGTTGGCCATCCGGGTGGTGCTCGTCTTCGCGCTCGTGGGCGTGGTGACGCTCGCGGTGGGCTGGGTCGAGGACGTGGCCGCCCGCCGGCGCCCCGAACTCATCCCGGGGAGCCGCCGGTCCGTGCCGGCCGGGGCGCCTCCGACCAGCCCACCGCCGGCCGGTGCCGCCGCGCGTCCGGTGCCCGTGGGTGCGGCCGTCGGCGGCGCCAACCCGCCCCCCGGCGGGAACTCGTCCGGTCCGTACGCCGGATCGGCCGGCGGCCCGGCGCGCGTGCCCGCCCCCCGCGCCCCCGCTGACGCGGACGCGGACGTCAACGCTGGGTGATCGTGACGTCGCCGCTGCCCGTGGTGACGTCGAGGACCAGGGTGGCGGCGGGGTCGTCGGCGACCCCGACGGTGACGTCGCCGGAGTCGGCGCTGGACCGCACCCGGTAGCGGCCGGCCGGGACGCTCAGGCTCACGTTGCCGCTGGACGCGTGCGCCCGGGCGGACACCGGCTGGTCCAGCTGCACGTCGACGTCCCCGGACTTCGCCTCCGCGTCGACCTGGCCGGTCAGCCGCCGGGCCGAGATGTTGCCCGAGGACGCCCGCAGGTTGAGCGACCCGGTGACCTCGGACACGTCGATGTCACCCGAGCCCGTCTCCACCCGGACCGGGCCACTGGCGCCGGTGAGGCGTACGTTGCCGGAGCCCAGCTGCATCTCCACCGCGCCCACCCGGCTCAGTTCGACGTCACCGGAGCCGGACTCGCCGCGAACGGCCACGCCCGCCGGGGCGATCACCTCGTAGGAGATGCTGCACCGCGAGCCGCACTCCGTGTCCAGCACCAGTTCCTCGCCCGTGATCCGGTACTTCGCCTCCGGCTGGGCGCCCTGGTAGCGCACCACCCGCTTGACCCGTACCTCCCCGGCCGGACCGGTCGCCCGGACCACCACGTCCCCCGCGCCGGGCAGCACGCGGATCGTGCTGATCCGGGCCGTCTCGGTGTCGGTGAAGTCCAGCCGGCGGTACGCCAGGTTGTCACACCCGGTGAGGACGATGAGAGCCGTGGCCGTGCCCAGCGCGACCGGTGCGACCCGGCGGCGCCTGCCCACGTCGCGGGCCGGGGCGTGCGGCAGGGCGCGGTCGGTGGTGGTGCGGAGCAGGGCCATGGCGAGCACGCTACGGCCGCCCCGGCACCCGGCGCATCGGGGTTCGTCCGGCCCGCCACCCCGAACGGACCCTGATTTCGTACCCCGAGGGAGAATGGCCTGATGGCCGGTTACCGCCGACAGCTCTACCGCGACGACGCGGTGGTGCTGCGCGTGCAGAAGCTCGGCGAGTCCGACCGGATCATCACGCTGCTCACCCGCCGGCACGGCCGGCTCCGCGCGGTCGCCCGGGGCGTCCGGCGCACCACCAGCAAGTTCGGCGCACGGCTGGAGCCGTTCGGGCACGTCGACCTCCAACTCGCCGGCGACCCCAAGGGCAACCAGGGCAGTTCGTTGCACACGGTGAGCCAGGTCGAGGGCATCGACCTCTACGGCAAACGGTTCCTCGGGGACTACCCGCGCTACACCGCCGCCAGCGCCATCGCCGAGACCGCCGAACGGCTCACCCCCGTCGAGCGCGAGCCGTCGCTGCGGCTGTTCCAACTCACCCTCGGCGCGCTGCGGGCGCTCGCCGACGGCAGCCACGCCACCACGCTGGTGCTCGACGCGTACCTGCTGCGCGGGATGGCGCTCGCCGGATGGGCGCCGGCCCTGGTCGCCTGCGCGGTCTGCGGCACGCCGGGGCGGCACCGGGCCTTCTCCATCCCCGCCGGGGGCGCGGTCTGCCCGGACTGCCGGCCCCCCGGCGCCGCCCATCCCGCGCCGGCGACCATCGACCTGATGTCCGCGCTCAGCACCGGTGACTGGCGGGTCGCCGACGCCACCGAGCCCGGGACCCGCCGCGAGTGCAGTGGGCTGGTGGCGGCGCACCTGCAATGGCATCTGGAACGCGCGCTACGCTCGCTGCCGCTGGTCGACCGGGGTGGCCCGACCCCCGGGGGCGACGGCGCGAACAGGGGGAGACAAGAATGATCCGTACGACCAGGTCCGCCCGCCGCGAGCCGGTGCCGCCGACACCGCACCCCTCCGGTGCCCGCCCGCCCGCACTGCCGTCCGAGGCGCTGCCCCGGCACGTCGCCGTGGTCATGGACGGCAACGGCCGCTGGGCCAAGGACCGCGGGCTGCCCCGCACCAAGGGGCACGAGGCGGGGGAGCACTCGCTCTTCGACACCATCGAGGGCGCCATCGAGATGGGCATCCCCTACCTGTCGGCGTACGCCTTCTCCACCGAGAACTGGCGGCGCTCCCCGGAGGAGGTCCGCTTCCTCATGGGCTTCAACCGCGACGTGATCCGCCGACGTCGTGACCAGCTCGTCGACCTCGGCGTACGGGTGGTCTGGTCCGGTCGGGCCGGCCGACTCTGGAAGAGCGTCATCTCGGAGCTGCAGACCGCCGAGGAGATGTCGCGCGGCAACTCGACGCTGACCCTGCAGTTCTGCGTCAACTACGGCGGCCAGGCGGAGATCGCCGACGCGGCCGCCGCGATCGCCCGGGACGTGGCGGCCGGCCGACTCGACCCGGACAAGGTCACCGAGAAGACCGTGTCGAAGTACCTCTACCACCCGGAGATCCCCGAGGTGGACCTCTTCCTGCGCCCCTCCGGCGAGCAGCGCACCTCCAACTTCCTGCTGTGGCAGACCGCGTACGCCGAGTTGGTCTTCCTCGACACGCTCTGGCCCGACTTCGACCGTCGGCACCTCTGGTACGCCTGCGAGCTGTACGCCCAGCGGGACCGGCGCTTCGGTGGCGCGCTGCCCAACCCGGTGGCGCCCCAGATCTGACCCTTCGGCGGGGGCCTGGCGTCGACGGAGGCTTATCCGGGCGTCACGCTGGGTATCACTCTCCCCAGGAGCCACTGACGGAGGTGAGACCCACATGATCCAGAAGCGCATCGCCCAGTGGGCGCTGATGGCGGTAGCCGTGCCGCTGGCGGCGGCCGGCGCACGCCGGCTCAGCCACGCGCTGGAGGCGCGTCGCGGCCCCTCCGGGGTGTCCCGCCTGCTCGCCAAGGGCGCCGACACCCTGCGCCCGCAGAAGGCCAAGCGCCGCCGGTTCTGGTAACGCCCCCGGCACCCCTCCTCCCAGGCGTGCCCCCATGATCGCGTCGATCATGCAGTTGTGGTGCCTCGCGAAAGCCGCGTATCGGTATCAGTCAGGCACCACAACTGCATGATCCACTCGGCGTCGGGGTGGGCCGGGGGGTGGGTGGGCCGGGGGGTGGGTGCGGGAATGGGGGATGGGTGGGGGTTTGCGCGAATAGGATTCTCGGTGGGGGCGTCGTGGGTGCGCGCTCGGCTCGGGGGTGGGGATGCGGGATCTCCGGTACAAGATGATGGTCGCGTTGAACGCCGCCGACCTGGACGACCCGATCAGCGAGCAGGTGGCCGAGATCTGCGCCGAGGTGGCCGAGCGGCACTGCGCCGAGCTCGGTCACGCTCCGCAGGTGCGCTCCGGCGAGATCGGCGAACTGGCCACCGGGGAGCCGGCGCTGACCTGGGCACCCGTCGAGCCCGACACCCAGCAGCGCGCCTGGTGAGCGCGGGCCGGTGAACGGCCGCCCGGCCTGGTGAGCGCGGGCCGGTGAAAGGCCCGCCGGTCTGGTGAGCGCGCGGGCCGGCGGGAAGCCCGCCGGCCCGACGGTCGAAGTGGGGCGAACGAGCGCCGGTCACGCCTCCACTTCGGAGCCGTCGCCCGCCCAGAGGGTGTGGAAGGTGCCCTCCCGGTCGACCCGGTGGTAGGTGTGGGCGCCGAAGTTGTCCCGCAGCCCCTGGATCAGCGCGGCGGGCAGTCGCTCGGCCCGCAAGGCGTCGAAGTAGGACAGCGACGAGGCGAACGCGGGGGTGGGCACCCCGGCGCGGGCCGCGTCCGCCACCACCCGGCGCCAGCTGGGCACGCCCGCGCCGACGGTGTCGGCGAACCACGGCGCGACCAGCAGCGTCGGCAGGTCGGGCTGCTCGTCGTACGCCTGACGGATCCGGTCCAGGAAGCGGGCCCGGATGATGCAGCCGCCCCGCCAGATGGTGGCGGTGCCGCCGAGGTCGATGTTCCAGTCGTACTCCTGGCTGCCGGCGCGGATGTGGTCGAAGCCCTGCGCGTACGCGACGATCTTCGACGCCAACAGCGCGCGGCGGACGTCCTCGACGAAGGCGTCCCGGTCGTCCACCTGCCACGTGCTCCCCGTGTCGGCGAACGCCCGACGGGCCGCCTCGCGCTGGTCGACGTGGCCGGACAGCGAGCGGGCGAAGGTCGCCTCGGCGATGCCGGTGATGGGGATGCCCAGGTCCAGCGCGCTCTGCACCGTCCACCGGCCGGTGCCCTTCTGCTCGGCCCGGTCCTGCACGACGTCGACGAACGGGCGGTCGGTGGCCGCGTCGGTGTGCGCCAGCACGTCCGCCGTGATCTCGATGAGGAAGGACTCCAGCTCGCCGCCGTTCCAGGTCCGGAAGATCTCCGCGATCTCCGCCGGCTCCGCGCCGAGACCGGCCCGGAGCAGGTCGTACGCCTCGGCGATGAGCTGCATGTCGGCGTACTCGATGCCGTTGTGCACCATCTTCACGAAGTGGCCGGCGCCGTCGGGGCCGATGTGCCGGCAGCAGGGCACGCCGTCCACCTGGGCGGCGATCTTCTCGAAGATCGGCCCGAGCTTCCGGTACGACTCCTCCGAGCCGCCCGGCATGATGCTCGGTCCGTGCAGCGCGCCCTCCTCGCCGCCGGAGACGCCGGTGCCGACGAAGTGCAGCCCGTGCTCGCGCAGGGCCTCCTCACGGCGGCGGGTGTCGGCGAAGTGCGCGTTGCCGCAGTCCACCACGATGTCACCCGGGTCGAGCAGCGGCACCAACTCGTCGATGACGGCGTCGGTGGGCGCGCCGGCCTTGACCATCACGATCACCGCGCGGGGGCGTTCCAACGAGGCGACGAACTCCGCCATCGACTCGCCGGGCACGAACCGCCCCTCGTCGCCGTGTTCGGCGACCAGGCTGCGGGTGCGCTCGGGAGAGCGGTTGTGCACCGCCACCGTGAACCCGTTGCGGGCCAGGTTGCGGGCCAGGTTGCGGCCCATCACCGCCAGGCCGGTGACCCCGATCTGTGCCGTCGACTGCTCCGCCATGCCTGCGCCACCTCTCGCTGTCGCTGTCCGCGATCTCGAACCTATCGCGGCGCCCGGCAGCGCGTGGCCGGGCGTCGACAGCCGGTCACCGGGCGGTCACCCCTCGGCGAGTCGCGCCTCCACCCGGGCCACCTTGCCGGTGAGCGCGTCGGCCACGCCGGGGCGTACGTCCGCCTTGAGGACGACGCTCACCCGCGGGGCCTGCGCGGCGACCGCGTCGACCGCCCGCTTCACGACCGCCATCACCTCGTCCCACTCGCCCTCGACGGTGGTGAACATGGCGTCGGTCCGGTTGGGCAGGCCGGACTCGCGGACCACCCGCACCGCCTCGGCGACCAGGTCGCCCACGGAGTCGCCGACGCCGAGCGGGGTGATCGAGAACGCGATCAGCATGGGCCGATCGTGTCAGGTAATTCGCGTGCGCGCCCGCCGGGCACCGGATAGCGTGCGGGTATGCGTAAGTGACGCCCCATCTTCCGAGCCGGCCCGCCCCCGTGTGCGCGGTCTGTGCGCTCCCGGGCGTCCCATTCCCACCTGCCGCCGAGGCGGCGGTGTCCGTCGTGGTCGATCCCGGGATCCGTCCCCGTCCGTCGTGACCGCGGCTGCCAGCCAGCCCGGTTCCCGCCCAACCGCGACCGTCCCCGGCCGCCGCGACCGTTGCGGTCGCGCCCGCCGGCCGGTTCGCCGAGAAGGAGGCCCGGATGCCCGCCAGACGTAACCCGAAGAAGATCCGTAGCCCGAAGACGTCGCCGAGCGTCGCGGCGCTGACGCCGCCCGACCTCGACCAGCTGGCCGTGACGCCGGTGTCGGCGCCACCGCTCGACGCCGCTGCGGCGGCCCGGCCGGTCGCGCCGAAGGCCGGCCCGCCGGTGGCCCATGGCCGGTCAGCCGGTGGGCGCGGTGGCCAGCGGTCCGCGCAGCCCCGCCGGTACGCGTTCCGGCGCAGCTGACCGGCCCCGGTGCGGTCCGCCGTCGGTTGGCGGACCGCACCCGCGGGTCAGCCGATCAGCGGGCGGAAGGTGCCGAGGAGGATGCTCGTGGTCAGGGCCGCCCCGGCGAGCGCCGTCGCGCCGGCCACGAGGAGGGCGTCGGCGGTGGTGAACCGCTGGCGCCGGGCCACCGTACGCGGGGTGCCGGCGTCGAAGCCGCGCGCGTCCATCGCCACGGCCAGCCGGGTGCCCCGCCGGATCGCGCCGACGAGCAGGGTGAACGCGGTCGAGACGAAGAGCCGCAGCTTCGCCAGCGGATTGCGGCCGGCCTCCACCCCGCGCGCCCGCCGGGCCATGCTGATCATCTGCCACTCCTGGCCGAGCAGCGGCAGCAACCGGAACGCCGCGAGCGCGCCGATGGCGAACCGGGCCGGCGCCTTCGCGTTCTGCACCAGGGCGTCGGCGAGGTCGGTCGGGTCGGTGGTGGCGAACACGATCACGCCGGGCAGCGCCACCGCGAACATCCGCAGCACCAGACCGAGCGCGGTCAGCAGCACCCCGGAGGTGACCACGGCGGGGCCGGCCTCGACCAGCACCCGGCCCGAGCGGTCGGCGGCGAAGAGCACCAGCGTGACCACGATGCCGACGGCGCTGACCAGCAGCGGCCAGGTGCGTCGGGCCAACGCCCGGTAGCGGACGCCGAAGAGCGGCAGCAACGCCAACTCGACCGCGATGGCGATCGCCGGCGCGACCGGGTCGAGCGTGGCGACCAGCACGAACGAGAACACCAGCGCCGCCGCCAGCTTGGCCACCGGGTTGCGCCGGGCCAGCGGCGCCCCGGGCACGGCGACCGGCTCGAGGCTGATCACGGTCGCTCCAGGGTGAGCCGCCGGTCGGCCAGCGCGGCGACGAACTCCGGGTCGTGGGTGACGGTGACCACCCCGTGGCCGGCGTCACGCAGCTCGGCGAAGAGGTCGACCAGCTCCCGCCAGGTCCGCCGGTCCTGACCGAAGGTCGGCTCGTCGCAGACGAGCAACCGGGGCGCGGTGGCCAGGGCGGTCGCCACGCTCAGCCGCCGCTTCTCGCCACCCGACAGGGTGTACGGGTTGGCCCGCGCCAGCGCACCCAGCCGCAGCCGGTCGAGCAACCCGTCCACTATGGAGCGGATCTCCGCCTCGGGGCGTCCGGTGCGGCGGGGCCCGAGCGCCAACTCGTCGAAGACGGTGCTCGTGACGAACTGGTGCTCCGGGTCCTGGAAGACGGAGCCGATCCGCCCGGCCAGGGCGGGGGCCCGCCAGCGGTGCGGGGGAGTACGCGCGTCCCGGCCGGCCAGCGTGGGACTCGCGGTCACCGTGCCGGTGCCCGGCCGCATCAGCCCGCCCAACAGCAGCGCCAGCGTGGATTTGCCGGCCCCATTCGGACCGAGCACGGCGAGCGCCTCGCCGGCGCGTACGGTCAGGTCGGTCGCGGCCAGCCGGGGCGGCAGACCGAGCCGTTCGGCGGTGACCAGCGGGTCGCCGGGGGTCGTGGCGGCGCGGCGGGGCGACACGGTCCGGCCGGGCACCCACACCCCTTCGGCGGCGAGCGCGTCACCGTGGACGCGGAAGACCTCGTCGGGGGCGCCGTCGGCGCGAACGCCGCCGCCCGGTTCGAGCACCACCACCCGCTCCACCAGGGGCAGGGCGTCGGCCACCCGGTGCTCGACCAGGATCAGCGTGGTGTCGGTGTCGAGCGCGCCGGCGACCGCCGAGCGGACCAGCGCGGCGCCGGCCGGGTCGAGGTTGGCGGTCGGCTCGTCGAGCAGCAGCAGGTGGGGGCGCAGGGCCAGGACGCCGGCCAGGGCGAGTCGCTGCTGCTCGCCCCCGGAGAGCGCCGCGGTAAGCCGGTCCCGGTCGTAGGGGAAGCCGACCCGGTGCAGCGCCTCGTCGACCCGGGGCCAGATCTCGGCGCTCGGTATGCCCCGGTTCTCCAACCCGAACGCGACGTCGTCGCCGCTGCGGGCCATGACCAGGTGGCTCTCCGGGTCCTGGAAGACGATGCCGACCCGCTCCCGCCCCTTGCGCGGGTCCAGCCCGTCGATCTCGATGCTGCCCTCCTGCTCGCCGGAGTCCTCGGGAAGCAGCCCGGCGAGGGCCGCGAGGAGGGTGCTCTTACCCGCGCCGGAGGGCCCGAGCAGCAGCACCCGCTCGCCGCTCTCGACGCGCAGGTCCAGGCCCCGGACCGCCCAGCGCTTTCGCCCGGCGTGCCGCCACCCGAACCCCCGCAGACTCACCGCCGCCACCAACTCACCCCCCTCAACATCCGCCCGCCCTCCGGGCCCCCATCCTGTCGATCATGAAGTTGGTGCACTTCGCGACGGTGTGTCGGAGCGACAACTTCATGATCAACGAGGGTCGGGGAGGGCGGCTCAGGTCAGATCGCGGCGCGTTCGCGGCCGGCGGGGAAGCGGTCCAGGACGCCGGTGTTGGCCAGCGCGCGGGTCAGGGCCCAGCCGCCGACGCCCGCCACCACGGTCGCGCTGACGACGGTGAGCAGCGCGTACGGGATGCGGTAGCTGGTCAGATCGGTCTCGACGTTCCAGTAGACGAAGTCGAAGATCGCGGCGCTCAGGCCGGTCAGCGCGCCGGCCAGCAGCGCGGTCGGCAGCCGGAACGAGCGGTAGCGGAAGGCCGCGAACGCCAGCTCGGCGCCGATGCCCTGCATGAGGCCCTGGAGGATGACGATGCTCGCCCACTGGCTGCCCAGCAGGGCGGAGAGGATCGCCGCCACCGTCTCGCAGTAGAGGGCCGCCCCCGGCTTGCGGATCACCAGGCCGCCGAGCACGGCCGGCACCAGCCAGACGCCATAGATCAGTGTCTGCGCGGGCGGGAAGAACGCGAAGGCCGCGTCGGTGGCGCTCCAGACCAGGCCCCAGGCCCAGAAGATGACGCCGAACGCGACCGCGATGACCGAGGCCACGACGATGTCGATCGTCCGCCAACGGTTCGTGGAGGTGGTGTCTGTCATGATCGCTCCCAGTTCAGGCGAGGAACCAGGAGAAGACGCACGCCGCGCCCGGTGGGACCGGACGGCGGCGCGGCTGGAGGTCGACCGAACTCCCTGCGCTGGCATTACCCAGATCAGGTTCGAGGGTCTGCGGGCGTGGCCCGCACTCTCAGCGCTGTGCGCTCCCCTGTCGGATGTGAAGTTGTTTCCGCAGACGCTAGCACCGTGGGCAGGGGCGGGGCGATGCCGCCCGACCTGGGTAGGCTGCCGATCATGCGCATCGACGCCCGGGGACTCACGTTCGACGTCCGCGCCGGTGGCCCGGAGGACGGGCCGGCCGTGCTCCTGCTGCACGGTTTCCCGCAGCACGCCGGGGAGTGGGACGACGTCGTGCCCGCCTTGCACGCCGCCGGCCTGCGCACGTACGCCCTCGACCAGCGCGGCTACTCGCCCGGCGCCCGACCGGCCGACGTGGCCGCCTACCGGGTGCCCGAGCTGGTGGCCGACACGACGGCGGTGCTCGACGCGCTCGGCGTCGACGCCGCGCACGTGGTCGGCCACGACTGGGGCGCCGTCGTCGCCTGGGGCCTCGCGGCGCAGCACCCGGCCCGGGTCCGCACGCTGACCGCGGTGTCCGTGCCCCACCCGGCCGCCTTCGTGTACGCCCTGAGCCACGACGTGCGGCAGAAGGCGCGCTCGTCGTACATGGCGCTGTTCCGCCAGCCCGGCGGCAAGGCGGAGAAGGTGCTGCTGGCGCTGAACGCCGTCGCGCTGCGGCGGATGCTCTCCGGTGTCGGCGACGCCACCCGGGTGGCCCGCTACGCCGACCCGATGCGGGCGCCGGGTGCCATGACCGGCGCGCTGAACTGGTACCGGGCGATGTCGGGGGCCGACCTGAAGGCGGTCGGTCCGGTGACCGTGCCCACCACGTACGTGTGGAGCGACCGGGACACCGCGATCGGCCGGACCGCCGCGCAGGCCTGCGCGGCCCACGTGCCGGGCGACTACCGCCTGGTCGAGTTGACAGGTGTGAGCCACTGGATCCCGGACGAGGCTCCGGCGGCGCTGGCCGAGGCGATCCTCGCCCGGGTGGGGACGGAGGAGTCATGACGCTGAGCGCCGAGAGTTACCTGGCGACGGTGACCGCGACGATGGACCGGGTCGCGGCGAGCCAGCGGGAGGCAGTCGGCCGGGCCGCCGACCTGATCGCCGACGCGATCCGTGCCGACGGGGTGGTGCACGCCTTCGGCACCGGGCACTCCGAGGCGCTGTCGATGGAGATCGCGGGGCGGGCCGGCGGGCTGGTGCCCACCAACCGGATCGCGCTGCGTGACCTGGTGCTGCTCGGCGGGGCGCCGGCCGACCTGCTCGGGCCGACGTTGGAGCGGGACCCCTCGGTCGCGCACCGCCTGTACGAGCTGGCGCCGATCCGACCGCAGGACGTCTTCGTGGTGGCCTCGAACTCCGGCGTGAACGGGGCGATCGTCGAGTTCGCGGCCCTGGTGAAGGAGCGCGGCCACGGGCTCGTGGCGATCACCTCCGCGCAGCACTCCGGACGGATGACGTCCCGCCACCCGTCCGGGCGGAAGCTGACCGACTTCGCCGACGTGGTGCTGGACAACGGCGCCCCGTACGGCGACGCGACGCTGCCGCTGCCGGGCGGCGGCGCGGTCGGCGCGGTCTCCTCCATCACGGCGGCGCTGCTCGCGCAGCAGATCACGGTCGAGGTGGTGGCGCGCCTGCTGGACGCGGGGGAGCAGCCCCCGGTCTACCTGTCGGCCAACATCTCCGGCGGCGACGAGCACAACCACGCGCTGGAGGCCCGGTACGCGGGCCGCATCCGCCGCGGTTCCTGACGGGATGACGCCTCCTCGCCCGGCCTGATCCATCGATCAGGTGGCGCCGACGGGCCCGGTCGTGAGCTGGTTTCGCGGATCTCCCGATCGGGCATTGGCGTGCTGCCGGCGGCCGGGACCCGCCGGCAGTAGCGCCGGACCGGAGGTAGCGCGTGTCGAAGGAAACCGAGAAGCAACGCTGGCAGCGCAACTTCGCGGACCTGCTCCAGGAGCTGCGGGTGGCGCAGACCGGCGTGCAGATCCTCTTCGCGTTCCTGCTGACCCTGCCGTTCAGCAACGGCTTCACCAGGACCAGCGACTTCCAGAAGGACGTCTACATCGTCGCGCTGCTCGCCGCGGCGTCCGCCACCGCGCTGATCATCTCGCCGGTGGCGTTCCACCGGGCGCTGTTCCGTCAGGGCCGCAAGCCGGAGCTGGTCCGCTTCGCGCACCGGATGGCCACCGGCGGCCTGGCGTTCATGCTGATCTCGATGGTCAGCGCGGTGCTGCTGATCACCGACTTCGTGCTCGACCGTCCGATCGCCTTCCTGCTCAGCGCGCTGACCGGGCTCTGGTTCCTCACCTTCTGGGCGGCGCTGCCGTTCGCCCGGCGTAACTGGGGCGACGACGACATCGACGACGAGGACGACAGCCCACGGGTGGCGAACGACTGACCGCCGATCGGCGAAACTCGATCATCACGGAACGCTACCCCTGGGTAACACCCGGGGGTAGCGTTGCGGGTGTCGAGCACGTTGACGCAGCGGACCGAGGTTCGAGGGGGCAGCCGTGACCACGACGCAGAACAGCCGACCCGCGCCGGGCGAGTCCGGCGACGGCCCGGAGCGACCCGACACCAGCGGTGGCGCCGCCGCCCCGCTGCCCACGGAGGCGGGCCAGGTCTCCGAGAAGGAGGCCCGCCAGGTCGCCGAGGCCGCCCGTCAGTCCACCTGGGACCGTCCGAGCTTCGGCAAGGAGCTCTTCCTCGGCCGGTTCCGGCTCGACCTGATCGACCCGTGGCCGCGTTCCGATCCGGCGGAGGACGCCCGGGCCGAGGAGTTCCTCGACCGGCTGCGGGTCTTCCTCACCACTGAGGTCGACGGCGTCGCGATCGAGCGGGACGCGCACATCCCCGACGAGGTGTTCCACGGTCTGGCCCGGCTCGGCGCGTTCGGCATGAAGATCGACCGCTCCCACGGCGGCCTCGGGCTGAGCAACCTCCAATACTGCCGGGCGCTGATGCTGGCCGGCTCGATCAGCCCGGCCATCGGCGCGCTGCTCTCCGCACACCAGTCCATCGGCGTGCCGCAGCCGCTGAAGATGTTCGGCACCGCCGAGCAGAAGCAGCGGTTCCTGCCCCGGCTCGCCGCCGGCGAGGTGTCGGCGTTCCTGCTCACCGAGCCCGACGTCGGCTCCGACCCGGCCCGGCTGGGCACCACCGCCGAGCCGACCGAGGACGGCACCGGCTACCGGCTCAACGGGGTGAAGCTCTGGGCCACCAACGGCACCGTGGCGACGCTGCTGGTGGTGATGGCCCGGGTGCCGGCCGCCGAGGGGCGGCGTGGCGGGATCACCGCGTTCGTCGTCGAGGGCGACGCCGAGGGCATCACCGTCGAGCGGCGCAACTCGTTCCTCGGCCTGCGCGGCCTGGAGAACAGCGTCACCCGGTTCCACGACGTCTTCGTGCCGTCCGAGAACGTCATCGGTGGCGAGGGCAAGGGTCTGAAGATCGCGCTGACCACCCTGAACACCGGCCGGCTGTCGCTGCCCGCGATGTGCGTGGGCGCCGGCAAGTGGTCGCTCAACGTGGCCCGGGAGTGGGCGGCCGACCGCGTGCAGTGGGGCCGGGCGGTCGGCGAGCACGAGGCGGTCGCCCAGAAGCTCTCCTTCATCGCCGCGACCACCTACGGCATGGAGACGATGCTCGACCTCTGCTGCCTGCTCGCCGACGACGACCGCAACGACATCCGCATCGAGGCGGCTCTGGTCAAGCTCTACGCGAGCGAGATGGCCTGGCGGATCGCCGACGACCTCATCCAGATCCGGGGTGGCCGTGGCTACGAGACCGCGGAGTCGTTGACCGCTCGCGGCGAACGCCCCGCCGCCGTCGAGCAGATGCTGCGTGACCTGCGGATCAACCGGATCTTCGAGGGCTCGACGGAGATCATGCACCTGCTGATCGCCCGCGAGGCCGTCGACGCCCACCTGTCCGTCGCGGGCGACATCATCGACCCGGACGCCGGTCTCGGCCGCAAGGCCAGGGCGGGCGCCCGCGCCGGGGCGTTCTACGCGAGGTGGCTGCCGACCCTCGCCGTCGGCCGCGGCCAGGCACCCGGGTCGTACGGGGAGTTCGGCCGGCTCGCCGGCCACCTGCGGGTGGTGGAGCGCTCGTCGCGCAAACTGGCCCGGTCGACGTTCTACGCCATGTCCCGCTGGCAGGGAAAGATGGAACGCAAGCAGGCTTTCCTGGGCCGGGTCGTGGACATCGGCGCGGAGCTGTTCGCGATGGCCGCGGTCTGCGTCCGGGCGCACGCCGAGCGGGACACCCGGCCGGAGAACGTCGAGTTGGCCGACGTGTTCTGCCGCCAGGCCCGGGTCCGGGTCGACGCGCTCTTCACCGCGCTGTGGGACAACACCGACTCGGTGGACGTGGCCGCCGCCAAGCGCATCCTGGCCGGCCGCTACGCCGCCCTGGAGGACGGCGTCGTCCTGCCGCCCGCCGACGCACCCTGGGTGGCCGCCTGGACGCCCGGCCCGTCGACCACCCCCGACGTCCGCCGCCGGATCCCGCCACCGCAGTGACGCTCCGGTGCCCATCGGCGGGAGCCGGCGCGCCGCGCGGCCCCCGGCGGTTCAGCGTGCGATCGCCCAGGCCAGGATCGCCGCGAGGATCAGCCCGTTGAGCGCCGCCAGGCCCAGGTAGGCCGCGGGCGGGATCTTGCGACCCTTGCGGACGAAGCTGACCAGGACGGCGGCGTAGCCGAGCAGCAGTGCGGCGATGACGAGCAGGAAGTAGAACACCCGAAGACCTTAGCGGCCGTCGCGCAGGCCGAGGCGGCGCAGCTCCAGGGAGGCGAGCGCGTCGACCGTCGCGTCGTCGCCCCGACGCCACGCCTCGGCCACGTCCGGGGCGATCCGCGTCAGCCGGCCCAGCGGCTGGGTGGCGAGGGCGCGCAGGGCGAGCAGGTCCCGGCCGGCGGGCGCGGCGGCCAGCTTCGCGGCCGACCCGGCGCGACGCATCCAGCGCAGCCGCAGCGGCAGCCACCCGACGAGCACCAGGCCGAGTGGGAAGACCAGCACCGCGATGGCGAGGGCGAGGGCCAGCTGGTCGACCAGGTGCTGCTGGTCGCGTCCGGCCTCGGCGAGGGCGCGGGCCGCGTCGGCCGCGCGTTCGAACGGCGCGGTCAGCTCGTCACCTACCAGCGGCACCCGGCCGACCTTGCCGCCGGCCTCGGCGAGGTTGTCGGCGAGACCGCCGCCGGCCCCTTCCAGCTTCTGCCCGGGTACGGCGAGCTTCTGGACCAGATCGTGCAGCCACAGCGCGAAGCGGATCGCCGCGTACACCCAGGCGACGACGAGCAGGTCGGTGAGGAACTGACGGACGGCGGTCGGGAAGCGATCGGCGTAGATTTTCACGCCGGACAGCGTGCCACGGATGGCCGTCCCCGGCATCCGCCCCGCGCCCCGGCGGGAAGCCGTGCGGTCGGGGCGTCAGTGGACGCAGGACCGGCAGGTGCCGAAGATCTCCAGGGTGTGGCTCACGTCGGCGTAGCCGTGCTGGTCGGCGACCCGTTCGGCCCAGGACTCCACCGCCGGCCCGGCCACCTCCACCGTCCGCCCGCAGGCCCGGCAGACCAGGTGGTGGTGGTGTCCCTCGCTGCACCGGCGGTAGAGGTGCTCGCCGCCCGGCGGGCGCATCACGTCGATCTCGCCGGCGTCGGCCAACCCCTGCAGCGTCCGGTAGACCGTGGTCAGACCGACCCGCTCGCCGCGCGCGCGGAGCATCGCGTGCAGGTCCTGCGCGCTGTGGAAACCCTCGACCTCACCCAGCAGGGCGCTGACCGCGCTGCGCTGGCGGGTGTTGCGGACGGCGGCACCGCTGTCACTCACCATGTGCCACCTCCGACCGGTCGCAGAATCATGAACCCTCCCCGGCGTGACTCACCGCGTCCGCCACGATGTGCGCGACGTGCTCGTCGACCAGGCTGTACGCGATCTCCCTACCGCGGCGCGAGCCCCGCACCACGCCGGCACCCCGCAGCACCCGCAGGTGCTGCGACACCAGCGGCTGCGCCACGGCGAGCTTCTCCACCAACTCGTGGACGCACCGCTCGCCGCCGGCGAGTTCGCTGACGATCGCCAGCCGGATGGGCGCCGACAGGGCACGCAACAGCTCGCTGGCACCCTCGAAGCCGTCGTAGCCGGATCCGCCGCTCACGCTGTAACGGTAACCAATACCGCGGGCCGCGCGACGATCAGCATCACTGGAGCACGACCTCGTGCGGCTCGGGCGCCGGGACCGGGGCCGGTGCGGCGCGCCGGCGCAGCAGCCGCCACGCCGCGGCGGCCAGCGCGACCACCAGGAACGAGGCGATCGCCATCAGCACCACCGACGCGCCGGGCGCGGTGTCGGCGGTGGCCGCCACCCAGACCCCCGACCCGGCGGCGAACAGTCCGAGCGCCATGGCGGCCGTCATGGTGGTGAGGAAGCCGCGGGCGACCTGCTGGGCGGCGGCGACCGGCACCACCATCAGCGCGCTGATCAGCAGGACGCCGACCGCGCGCATGGCGATGGTCACGGTGACCGCGGTGGTCACCGCGATCAGCATGTTCAGCGTCCGCACCGGCAGGCCGGAGACGCGGGCGTACTCCTCGTCGTGGGAGACCGCGAACAGCGCCGGGCGCAACGCGAGCATGAGCACCAGGATCGCCACGCCGAGGATCACGATGGTGGTCAGGTCGGGCGTCGAGATGGTGATGAGCGACCCGAACAGGTACGAGACGAGGTTCGCCGGGGTGCTGTCGGAGAGCCCGACCAGCATCACGCCGCCGGCGATGCCGCCGTAGAAGAGCAACGCCAGCGCGAGGTCTCCCGACGTACGCCCGCGGGCGCGGACCACCTCGATGGCGATCGCGCCGAGGCTGGCCACGATCACCGCCACGAGCACCGGGGACCGGTTGAGCAGCAGGCCGGCGCCGACGCCGGTCAGCGCCACGTGCCCGATCCCGTCGCCGATCAGGGCCAGCCGACGCTGCACCAGGTAGATCCCGAGCGCCGGGGCGGCCAGGCCGATGATCAGCGCGGCGATCAGGGCGCGCTGCATGTAGGGGTACTGGAAGAGTTCCATGTCAGTTGCTCCAGAGCCCGACGGGCTCGTCGGGACAGTGCGGGTGCACGTGGTCGTGGCCGGGCTCGGCGTGGTGGCCGGCGGGATCCGGCACCGGGCCGTCATGGCAGATCCCACCGGCGTGGACGACCACCGCCCGGCTGATCAGCGGGCGCAGCGGCCCAAGTTCGTGGGCCACCAGCAGCACCGTCCCGCCGCCGGCGACGAAGTCGCGCAGCGCGCCGGCGAAGGCGTCCTGGCTGGTGGCGTCGACCCCCGCGGTGGGCTCGTCGAGGACCAGCAGCTCCGGCTGGCCGGCCAGGGCCCGGGCGATCAGGGTGCGCTGCTGCTGCCCGCCGGAGAGGGTGGCGACCGGGTCACCGGCGCGGTCGGCGAGGCCCACCGCGCGCAGGGCCGTGTCGACGGCCACCCGGTCGGCGGCGCCGGACGGGCGGAGGATGCCCCGTCGGGCGAGGCGGCCGGAGGCCACCACCTCCCGGACGGTGGCCGGGACGCCGCCGCCCGCGCCCAGCCGCTGCGGGACGTACCCGATGCGCTCCCACTGCCGGAACCGACGCTGCGGGCGGCCGAAGAGGGTGACCGAGCCGGCGGTCAGCGGTACCAGGCCGAGCACCGCCCGGATCAGGGTCGACTTGCCGGAGCCGTTGGCGCCGAGGACCGCGACCACCTCACCGGCGGTCACGGTCAGCGAGACGTCCCGGAGCACGGGGCGGCCGTCATAGCCGACCGCTCCGTGCTCGACCTGGATGACGGGTTCGGTCATGAGCAGTCCAAGGCTGTCCGCAGGGTCTGGAGGTTGCCGCGCATCGCCGAGAGGTAGTCGCCGTCGGCCGGCCCGCCCTCGATCGGGTCGAGCACGGCGGTCTTCGCGCCGACCTCGGCCGCGATGGTCTCGGCGACCTTCGGGCTGACCAGGGTCTCGAAGAAGATCGTGGTGGCCTTGTGCTCGCGTGCCTCCTGGGCGACCGCGGCCAGCCGCTGCGGCGAGGGCTCGGTCTCCGGGGCGAGACCGGTGATGCCCACCTGCTCCAGGTGGTAGCGCTCGGCCAGGTAGCCGAACGCGGTGTGGCTGGTCACGATCTCCCGCCGCGCGCAGGTCTTGAGCCCGGCGGTGAAGTCGGCGTCCAGCTGCTCCAGGTCGGCGTGCAATGTCTTCGCCCGTGCCGCGTAGTCGGCGGCCCGGTCCGGGTCGGCCTTGCCCAGCCGTTCGGCGAGGCGGTCGGCGACGGTGGCGAGGCGGGTCGGGTCGAGCCAGAGGTGCGGGTCCTTGCCGCCGCTCTCCGCGTGGTCGTCGGCCGCCTCCTCGCCCTCGTGCTCGTGGCCGCCGGCGGCGGCGTCCCGCAGCGGCTGGACGGTCGTGACGTCGAACGCCCGCTCGGTGGCGTTCTGGTCGACGGCCTCGTCGACGGCGGGCTGGAAGCCCTTGAGGTAGACGATCAGCTCGGCCTCGGTGATCTGGCCGACCTGGCCCGGGTTGAGCTCCAGGTCGTGCGGCTCAGCGCCCGGCTTGACGAGGTTGGTCACCCGGACGGCGTCACCGCCGACCCGCTCGGCGATGAACTGGAGCGGGTAGAAGGCGGCCACCACGTCGACCCGCTGCGGGTCGGCGCCGGCCGGGCCGTCGGTGGAGCAGGCGGCAGCACCGCCGAGGGTGAGCAGGGTGGCGGTGGCCGCGGCCAGGACGCGCGAAGTGGAGCACTTGTTCATGTTCTCAACTGTCCGCGGGAACGATAATGATTGTCAAAAACGCATGATTGCATGTCAGAGCAGCTTCACCAAGGCGACGGCCACCAAGAGGGTCAGCATCACAAGCCGAAGCAGCCGGGTCTGTGGCGCCTGCACCCGCCAGGTCGTCGCCAGCAGCGCGATCAGGGCGGCGGCCAGCGCCAGCAGCAGCGCCCCGCCGACCGGGCCGGGCGCGAACAGGGCGATCAGCACCAGCACCAGGGTGATCAGGAACACCGCGGTCGGGTTGGCCCGGGCCAACCGGACAAGCAGGGGGTTCTGCGTACGCTGCATCCCACAGACTCTACGAGGAGGCACCGGTGCTGGTGACCAACCGGTTCGTGGTCGAGGTCGATGTCGCGGACGACTTCACGGAGCGGGCGCACGCCGCCCTCACCGCGCTCGCCGCCTGCCCCGGCTACCTCCGCGGCCAACTGGTCCGGGCACTCGACGACCCGCGGCACTGGAGCCTGGTCACCGAGTGGGAGTCCGTGGGCGCCTACCGCCGGGCGCTCGGCGGCTTCGAAGTCAAGGTCAGCGCCGTCCCGCTGCTCGCCCAGTCGGTCGACGAGCCGTCCGCGTACGAGGCGCTGGCCAGCGCCGCGCCGGGCGGGGCGGTCGTGGTGACCGCGAGTGATCGGGCCGCTGGTCCTTACCGCTGAGCCCGCGGGCACTACCCTGCTCGTATGACCGCTCCCGGACCGGCGGCCCCACCGCCGCACCCCGCGCCGCCCGGGCACGACGGCGGGCAGCCGCCCGGCGTACCGGCTCCGCCGCCCGGGCCGCCGGCCCCCCCGCCGGGCCCCGGGGTGGCGCCACCGTTCGCCGCCCCACCCACCGAGGGCCGTCGGGCCCGACTGTGGCTGGCCCTCGGGGTCGGCGCGCTCGCCCTGGTGCTCTGCTTCGGCGGGGGTGGCGCCGCGGTCGTCGGCCTCGCCGTCAGTGGCGTGCAGGCGGTCCGGGAGCAGGGCCGCACGGTCTCCACCGACTACTACCAGGCGCTCGTGGACCGGAAGTTCGGCGCGGCGTACGACCAGCTCTGCGACGACGCCAAGCGCGGCGAGTCGCGGGCGGAGTTCGAGCGGCGGGTCGCCGCGGAGCCGCAGGTCGCCACGTTCCGCGTCGGTGAGGTCGACACCACCAACCTCACCGTCCCCGTCGACGTGACCCTGGAGGGCGGGCGGCGCGAGCGGCAGCAGGTCATCCTCGGCCAGGACCAGCAGACCGGCGGCATGGAGGTGTGCGGGGTCAACTGACCCGCCCCCCGGTATTCTGCTGGGCCCGGGGCCCGACGGGTCGTACCGTGGTCCCGAACTGATCCATTCGTCCCTGTCCGGTCCCCAGCGACCAACCGCGTCCCCGCCGGCCGCCAGCCGGCGTAGGAGGAAACATGCCAGCCGACCGTATCGACGCCATCGTCAGCCTCGCCAAGCGCCGAGGCTTCGTCTTTCCCTCCAGCGAGATCTACGGGGGCACCCGGTCGGCGTGGGACTACGGTCCGCTCGGCGTGGAGCTGAAGGAGAACGTCCGCCGGCAGTGGTGGAAGGCCATGGTCCAGCAGCGCGACGACGTCGTCGGCCTGGACTCGGCGGTCATCCTGGCCCGCCAGGTCTGGGAGGCGTCCGGCCACATCGCCGAGTTCGTCGACCCGCTGACCGAGTGCCAGTTCTGCCACAAGCGTTACCGCGCCGACCACCTGGAAGAGGCGTACGCCGAGAAGCACGGCAAGCCGCTGACATCGCTCTCCGAGCTGAACTGCCCCAACTGCGGGAACAAGGGCACCTTCACCGAGCCGAAGATGTTCAACGGCCTGATGAAGACCTACCTGGGCCCGGTGGAGAGCGACGAGGGTCTGCACTACCTGCGGCCGGAGACCGCCCAGGGCATCTTCGTCAACTACAAGAACGTCGAGACCGTCGCCCGCAAGAAGCCGCCGTTCGGCATCGCGCAGACCGGCAAGTCGTTCCGCAACGAGATCACCCCGGGCAACTTCATCTTCCGTACGCGTGAGTTCGAGCAGATGGAGATGGAGTTCTTCGTCGAGCCGGGCGCCGACGAGCAGTGGCACGAGTACTGGCTCCAGGAGCGCTGGAACTGGTACCTCGACCTGGGCCTCTCTCGGGACAACCTGCGCTTCTACGAGCACCCGAAGGAGAAGCTCTCCCACTACTCGAAGCGCACGGTCGACATCGAGTACCGCTTCCAGTTCGGCGGCACCGAGTTCGCCGAGCTGGAGGGCGTCGCCAACCGGACCGACTTCGACCTGTCCACGCACAGCAAGCACTCCGGCGTCGACCTGTCGTACTTCGACCAGACCAAGGGCGAGCGCTGGACGCCGTACGTCATCGAGCCGGCCGCCGGCCTCACCCGGGCCGTGCTCGCGTTCCTCCTCGAGGCGTACGACGAGGATGAGGCGCCGAACACCAAGGGCGGCGTGGACAAGCGGACGGTCATGCGCTTCGACCCGCGGCTGGCGCCGGTGAAGGTCGCGGTCCTGCCGCTGTCGCGCAACGAGGCGCTCTCCCCGAAGGCCAAGGAGTTGGCGGCCACGCTGCGCAAGCGCTGGGTGGTGGAGTTCGACGACTCCCAGGCGATCGGCCGCCGCTACCGCCGGCAGGACGAGATCGGCACGCCGTTCTGCGTCACCGTCGACTTCGACACCCTCGACGACAACGCCGTGACCGTCCGCAACCGGGACACCATGGCCCAGGAGCGGGTCTCCCTGGACCAGGTCGAGCGCTACCTGATCGAGCGCCTGCCCGGCTGCTGAGCACCGCGTCGAGGGCCCCGACCACCGCCGGTCGGGGCCCTCGACGCGTTCAGACCGGGGTGTAGACGGCCAGCGTCAGTCCGGGGGCCGCTCCCGGCTCACCGTCGTCCGACCGTGAGCCGGCACCCTCCGTACACTTGTCCGGTGACCGCCGCGACCCTGCCCGCCCTGCGCCCGCTCACCCTCGGCCCGCACCAGGTCTGGCCGCCGGTGGTGCTCGCGCCGATGGCCGGGATCACCAACGTCGGTTTCCGGCAGCTCTGCCGGGAGCAGGGCGGCGGCATCTACGTCTGCGAGATGATCACCACCGTCGCGCTGGTCGAGCGGAACCCGAAGACGCTGCGGATGATCGCCTTCGGCGAGGACGAGAAGCCGCGCAGCCTCCAGCTCTACGGCACCGACCCGGAGACCACCGCCGCCGCCGTGCGGATCGTCGTCGAACGGAACCTCGCCGACCACATCGACCTGAACTTCGGCTGCCCGGTCCCGAAGGTCACCCGGCGTGGCGGCGGGGCGGCCCTGCCGTGGCGGCGCCGGCTCTTCGCCCGGCTGGTGCGGGCCGCGGTGGACGCCGCCTCACCCGCCGGCGTGCCGGTCACCGTCAAGATGCGCAAGGGCATCGACGACGACCACCTGACGTACGTCGAGGCCGGGCTCGCCGCCCAGGACGCCGGCGTCGCCGCCGTCGCCCTGCACGGGCGTACGGCCGCGCAGCGCTACTCGGGCACCGCCGACTGGGACGCGATCGCCACCCTCAAGCAGGCGCTGGACGTGCCGGTGCTCGGCAACGGCGACATCTGGGAGGCCGACGACGCGCTGCGGATGGTCGCGCACACCGGCGTCGACGGGGTCGTGATCGGGCGTGGCTGCCTCGGGCGGCCGTGGCTCTTCGCCGACCTGGAGGCCGCCTTCAACGGCCGCCCCGAGCGCCGGCTGCCCAGCCTCGGGGAGGTCGCCGCCACCATGCGCCGGCACGCTGAGCTGCTGGTCGACCAGTTCACCGTCGGCTCGCGTACGCCGGAGCGGGGCGAGCGGGACGGCTGCACCGACTTCCGCAAGCACGTCGCCTGGTACCTCAAGGGCTTCCCGGTCGGCAGCGAACTCCGCCGGGAACTGGCGATGATCGAGAGCCTGGCCCAGCTGGACGACCTGCTCGGCAAGCTCGACGGGGCCGAGCCGTTCCCGGTCGCCACCCTGGGCCAGCCGCGAGGCCGTACCAACTCGCCCGGCAAGGTCTTCCTGCCCGACGGTTGGCTCGCCAGCCGCGACGACGACACGGTCCCCGAGGGCGCCGAGCTGGCCGACTCCGGCGGCTGACGCTCTCGCCGGTCGCCGGTCGCCGGTCGCCGGTCGCGGGTTGCTGGCTGCTCGTCGCGGGTCGCCCGGTCGCCGGTCATCGGTCGGCGGTTGCTGGCTGCGGGTCGGTTCGCCGGTCGGCGGCTGCGGTTGGCACCTCCGACACGACGAAGGGCCGGCCCCCGTGATGGGGGCCGGCCCTGTCGGTTTCTGCTGTGGTGCTGTTTGGGGTCAGTTGGTGGAGTAGCCGCGGGTGGCGATCCAGTCGGCGAGGTGGTCGACGGTGACCCAGTAGGAGGCGGTGTTGGGGTCGGCGGAGTCGGCGATCTTCACTTCGGTGCCGCCGTCGCGGTAGCCCACGACGCTGATGTAGTGGCCGCCTTCGAAGGAGTGGGTGTTGCCGTCGGTGTCGGTGGTGGTGCCGGCGATGTTGGCGACCACGGCGCGTCCGTCGTCGACGGTGCGCACAACGTCAGTCTTGAGCTGGTCGGTCTGCTTGTCGTTGGCGTTGGGGTTGGAGATCTCCACCGAGTGGTAGGCGTTGCTGCCGGTCTCCTTGTTCAGGACGGGGGTGATGTCGTTGATGGAGTTGGTGCCGGCTTCGGTGGTGCCCATTTCCTTGGCCATGGCGTCGACGTTGATGTCCTTGCCCTGGACGGAGAGGGCGTTGCGGGTGGCGGCGGGGCCGCAGTAGTAGAAGTTGGGCTGGGCTTCGTAGCGGACGTTGAGTTCACGCTCGCCGCCGGTGTTCTTGCGGTCCTGGACCTGGCTGGCGGGCTTGGCTTCGGCGGCGTGGGCGGCGATGGCGGGGCCGGCGATGCCGCCGCCGGCGGCGGCGATTCCGGCTGCGGTGAGGACGGTCTTGCGGATCAGATCGGTACGCATGATGTGTGTGCCTCTCTGTTCGGGGGTGCGCGGCAGCCCGCAAGGGGGGGCGGGTGCCGGGAGAGATTCGGGGGGTGGAGTCCGGCGGCGGCGTGGCCTGCCTGGTGGCTCCGGGGGGTGTGCAACGACCGGGGCGGCCGGGTGATTCCCGGGGCCGGGTCGGTGACGGCCGCGCCTGTGGGGCTGGCGGCGTCGGGAGTGTTCAACGACCGGCGGGGGGCGGTGATTCCGCGACCCGGTCGGTCGGTGACGGCCGCGCTTGTGGGGCTGGCGGCGTCGGGGGTGCAACGACCGGCGGGGGCCGGGTGATTCCCGGGGCCGGTCGGTCGGAGACGGTCACGGCCGGGGGCTCGTGGCGTCCGGGGTGTTCAACGACCGGGGCGGCCCGGTGATTCCCGGACCCGGTCGGTGACGGCGGCAGCTCGGGGCTGGCGGCGTCGAGGTTGTGCAACGACCGGGGTTGGTCGCTTGTTCCCGATCCCTGGCGGGTGTGGCCGGGGGTGCGGGGGCCGGCGGCTCGGGGCCGCGCGGCGTGCCATGTTCAACGACCCGGGCCGGTCGACGATTCCGCCTCAAGGGTGGCCCCGCCCACGGGACCCGAACCCCCAAACCCGGACACCCCACCCACCCAAACCGGACATACCGCACCTGTGGCGCGGTTGGCGCGGAGGGCGCCCGCAGATCTTGGACGATTAGTGCCCCCATAGGGGCCGCAACTCACCAAGATCTACCGTGCCTCGCCCGGCTCGACCTGTGGCGGCGGTCGATCATGCAGTTGTGGTGCCTCGCAAAAGGTGCAAATGCGGGTTTGTCAGGCACCACAACTGCATGATCGCCGGAAGTGGGGGCGGGTGAGGTCCGGGTTGGGCGGGTTGGGCGGGATGGGTGGGTCAGGTTTCGGCTGGCGGAATCGACCCGCCTGCGGGGACCGGTGGGGTGATCGGGGCTGCCGGGGCGGTTGGTTGGGTGGGGATCGTGGCGCCGGGGGCCGCGTCGGGGCCGATGGACGGTACGGGAGCAGGGGCGCCGGGTGCGGTGGGCCAGCTATCCCCGGTGGGCGCGGGAGCAGAGGCGCCGGGTGCGGTGGGCCGGGTATCCCCGGTGGGCGCCGTCGGATCTGCGGGCTTCGCCGGGGTCGTCTGCTCCGTGGGCTTCGCCGGGGTCGTCTGCTCCGTGGGCGCGGTGGGCGCCGCTGGCCAGGGCACCTCGGGTGCGGCGTGGAAGGTGATGCCCGCGGTCGCCCAACGGGGCGCTTGACCGGCCAGCCGCTCCCGGAACCCGACCCAGTCGTGCGTCGACCGGGATGACCAGCCGAGCTCGGCCACGGCGGGCAGCCGGGGGAAGAGCATGAACTCGATCTCGGGCAGCGACGTGACCGACTCGGTCCAGAGGGGCGCCTCCACGCCCAGGATCGCCTCGGCCGGTACGCCCGTGAGGTGACTGCCCGGGTCCCAGTCGTACGCCTGGCGCACGTCGATGAGACCGGCCCAGTCGTGCCCGATCGGGGTGTCCGGGGCGTACTTCATGTCCAGGTAGATGAGGTTCGCGGGGGAGAGGATGACCTGGGCGCCGCGGCGGACGGCCTCGGCGGTCGTGGGGTCGTCGGACGTGGTTCCCCACCACTGGAGCACCCGGCCCTCGGCGTGCGCGGCCGGGGCGATCTGGTGCCAGCCGACGACCGTCTTGCCGGTGGCCGCCACGAGGCGCTGCACCCGCTCCACGAAGCCGGTGTACGCCTCGCCCTTCACCTTGAACGCCTCGTCGCCGCCGATGTGCAGCCACGGCCCCGGAGTGTGGGCGGCCACCTCGCCGAGGACGTCCGCGATGAACTCGTACGTCCGCTCGCTGGCCGGGTCGACGTAGCTGAAGCCGACCTCGGTGCCGGTGTACGGCGTCGGCGGCTCGACGCCCTCCGGCGCCAACTCCGGGTACGCCACGAGGGCGGCGTTGGTGTGCCCGGGCAGGTCGATCTCGGGTACGACGGTGACGTGCCGGTCGGCGGCGTAGCGGACGATCCGCTGGTAGTCGGCGGTGCTGTACGACCCGCCCGGCCCGTCGCCCACCTCGCCCACCCCGCCGACGGTGGTGAGCCGCGGCCACGCGTCGACCGCGATCCGCCAGCCCTGGTCGTCGGTGAGGTGCAGGTGCAGGTGGTTGAGCTTGTAGCGGACCAGGTGGTCGATCACCCGCAGCACGTCGGCGACGGGGAAGAAGTGCCGGGCCACGTCGAGCATCGCGCCCCGGTAGGCGAAGCGGGGACGGTCGACGATCGACCCGCCGGGAAGGATCCAGGGCCCGGCGACCGGGGTGGCGTTCTCGACGGCCGCGGGCAGTAGTTGGCGCAGCGTCTGAACGCCGTAGAGCAGGCCGGCGGGCCCGGGCGCGGCGATCCGCACCGTCTCGCGGTCGACGTCCAGCCGGTAGCCCTCCGGGCCGAGCGTGTCGTCGTCCGTCAGGATCAGGGCGATGCCGCCGGCCCTTCCGACGTCGGTGAGGTCGGTGACGGGCAGCGGGTAGCCGGTGGCCGGGCGCAGCAGCGCGGTCAGCTGGTCGGCGACGGCCCGCGCCGCGGGGTCGGCGCTGACCCGGATCACCGTGTCGGGGGCGAGCCGGTGGTCGGCACCGGGGTCGGGCTGCACCCACTCGGGCGCCGGCACCACGTCGCCGAGCCGGGCCGGGGGCGTGTCGCCGAGCCGGCTCGGGGTCACATCGACGAGGTCGGCGGCCGGCGGGGCGAGCAGTTCGGTTGCGGCCCGGTCGGCGGCCCGCGCCAGGTCGGCGACGTCGGCGTCCCGCAGCGGCACCCCGTCGACACCGGTGCCGGCCGGCTCGCGCGGCGGTACCTCGTCGGCGGCCGGCTCGCGCGGCGGCACCTCATCCACGGCCGGCTCGCGCGGCGGCACCCCGTCGGCGTCGGCGACGGTCGGCGGGGTCCGGTCCCGGTCGGCGGGGGAGGAGAGGGTGGACACGACAGCGGCTCCGGGGTGTATTTGCGTTGGTTATGGCAAAGGTGAAGTTCACCGAAACGCGTGCCTCAAGGGTACGACGGGCGGCGGTACTGCGTGTTCGTGCGCGTGGAAGCGTTCCCAAAAACCGGTACGAACGCGGATAGTCGTGATAGCTGTGCCTATTGTCACCGAACGGTCCCAGGTCACCCGATGTTCGCTTAACCTTCGCCCACCGACCGCTGAGCACCGCCGGATTAACGGTGGTTGCTCGCGGGGTATGTCCGAACTGAACCTTCGTTAAGTGTCAATGGCGCGCGTGGGAGGTCTGGTGGCAGTGCGAGAGACGGTGGATCAGAAGTACGTATACGACTTCGCCGAGGGCAACAAGGACCTGAAGGACCTGCTCGGCGGCAAGGGCGCGAACCTGGCCGAGATGACCAACCTCGGTCTGCCGGTGCCGCCCGGTTTCACCATCACCACCGAGGCCTGCAAGGCGTACCTGGCGACCGGCGAGGAGCCGGCCGGACTCGCCGACCAGATCGCCGCGCACCTGGAGTCGCTGGAGCGGGAGATGGGCCGTCCGCTCGGTGACCCGGACGATCCGCTGCTGGTCTCCGTCCGCTCCGGCGCCAAGTTCTCCATGCCCGGCATGATGGAGACCGTCCTGAACGTCGGTCTCAACGACCGCAGCGTGGAAGGACTCGCACGACAGGCCCGCGGCAGCGCCGACCCGGCGGCCTCCGGCGGCGCCGACCGGTTCGCTTGGGACTCCTACCGCCGGCTCATCCAGATGTTCGGCAAGACCGTGTGCGAGGTGCCGGGCGAGGAGTTCGAGCACGCGCTCGACGAGGCCAAGCGCGCCAAGGGTACGACCAGCGACCTCGACCTCGACGCCGATGACCTGCGCGGGCTGGTCGACGCGTACAAGAAGATCTTCTCGAAGCACACCGGCCGGGAGTTCCCGCAGGAGCCGCGCGAGCAGCTCGACCTGGCCATCCGCGCCGTGTTCGAGTCGTGGAACGCCGAGCGCGCGGTGGTCTACCGCCGGCAGGAGCGGATCCCGGCCGACCTGGGCACCGCGGTGAACGTGGTGGCGATGGTCTTCGGCAACCTCGGCCCGGACTCCGGCACCGGCGTCGCCTTCACCCGGGACCCGGCGAGCGGGGCGCAGGGCATCTACGGCGACTATCTGGCCAACGCCCAGGGCGAGGACGTGGTCGCCGGCATCCGCAACACCGTCCCGTTGCAGGAGCTGGAGCGGATCGACAAGACGTCCTACGACGAGCTGCTCAGCTACATGGCCCGGCTGGAGGAGCACTACCGGGACCTGTGCGACATCGAGTTCACCATCGAGCGCGGCAAGCTGTGGATGCTCCAGACCCGGGTCGGCAAGCGGACGGCGGCGGCCGCCTTCGTCATCGCCGGCCAGTTGGTCGACGAGGGCCTGATCGACCTGGACGAGGCGCTGCACCGGGTCAACGGGGCGCAGCTCGCCCAGCTGATGTTCCCCCGGTTCCGCCTCGACCACGAGTTCGAGCCGGTGGCCAAGGGCATCGGGGCGTCGCCGGGCGCCGCGTCCGGGAAGGTGGTCTTCAGCTCGGACCGCGCCGTCGAGCTGGCCGCCGAGGGGGAGTCGGTGATCCTGGTCCGTCGGGAGACCAACCCCGACGACCTGAACGGCATGATCGCCGCCAAGGGCATCCTCACGTCCCGGGGCGGCAAGACCAGCCACGCTGCCGTGGTGGCGCGGGGGATGGGCAAGACCTGCGTCTCCGGGGCGGACGAGCTGGACGTGAACGTCCCGCAGCGGAGGTTCACCGTGGCCGGGCGGACCGTCGACGAGGGTGACGTCGTCTCCATCGACGGCACGACCGGCAAGGTCTACCTCGGCGAGGTGCCGGTCATGCCCTCCGAGGTGGTGCAGTACTTCGAGGGCACCCTCGACGCGGAGAACACCGACGACCCGCTGGTCCGGGCCGTACACCGGATCATGACGCACGCCGACCAGCGGCGGCGACTGGCGGTTCGGACGAACGCCGACACCGCCGAGGACGCGGCCCGGGCGCGGCGCTTCGGTGCCGGCGGCATCGGGCTGTGCCGCACCGAGCACATGTTCCTCGGTGACCGCCGGGAGCTGGTCGAACGTCTGATCCTGGCGCGGACCGGTGAGGATCGGGACGCGGCGCTCGCCGCGCTGCTGCCGTTGCAGCGGACCGACTTCGTGGAGATCTTCCGGGCGATGGACGGCCTCCCGGTGACCGTCCGGCTGATCGACCCGCCGCTGCACGAGTTCCTCCCCCCGTTGGAGCAGCTCGCGGTCGACGTGGCGGTCGCGCAGGAGCGTGGCGAGGACGTGGCCAAGGAGGAGGCGCTGCTCGCCGCGGTGCGCCGTATGCACGAGCAGAACCCGATGCTGGGCCTGCGTGGCGTACGCCTGGGGCTGGTCGTCCCCGGCCTGTTCGCGATGCAGGTCCGGGCGATCGCGGAGGCCGCCGTCGCGGTGGTCCGGGACGGCGGGTCGGCCTGCCCGGAGATCATGGTGCCGCTGGTCGGGGCCGTGCAGGAGCTGGAGACCGTACGCACCGAGGCCGAGAAGATCATCGCCGAGGTGGTCGGCGACAGCGGCGTCGAGGTGCTGATCGGCACGATGATCGAGGTGCCGCGGGCGGCGTTGACCGCCGGCCAGATCGCCGAGGCGGCCGAGTTCTTCTCCTTCGGCACCAACGACCTCACGCAGATGGGCTGGGGCTTCTCCCGTGACGACGTGGAGGGCGCGTTCTTCTGGCGCTACCTGGAGTTGGGCATCTTCGGCATCTCGCCGTTCGAGTCGATCGACCGCGAGGGCGTCGGCCGGCTGGTCCGGATCGCCGCAGAGGAGGGCCGCGCGGCCCGACCCGGGCTGAAGCTCGGCGTCTGCGGCGAGCACGGCGGTGACCCGGAGTCGGTGCACTTCTTCCACTCCGTCGGTCTGGACTACGTGTCCTGCTCGCCGTTCCGGGTGCCGGTGGCGCGGCTGGAGGCCGGCCGCGCGGCGGTGGAGACGGCCGGCTCGGACAGCCGCTGACCGGGGCGAGGCGCGCGGCGGGAACCGGCCCGCCGCGCCCCCGCCGCGCCCGAATCCCGCCGCGCCGCTTCGGCCCGGGCCCGCCCGCCGGCACGGCCGCGTCGACCAGGAGCCCGGCTCGCCCGGCGCGCCGAGACGGCGGTCCGGGCGTAACCTTGGCTGGCTCGTACCCCGTCGATGCGGAAGGGTGGACTGCATGAGCAGCGTCTGGGAGAGCCTGACCGTCGACGCCCGCGACCCGGCCCGGTTGGCGCGCTGGTGGGCCGAGGCCCTCGGCTACCAGGTGGTCAACGAGCGGCCCGACGAGGTGGAGATCCGCCCGTCGGCGGAGCGGCTCCCCGGCATCGTGTTCGTGCCGGTCACCGAGCCCAAGGAGGGCAAGAACCGGCTGCACCTCGACCTGCGCCCGACCGACCAGGAGGCCGAGGTCGAGCGGCTGGTCGACATGGGCGCCCGGCACGTCGACATCGGCCAGGGTGACGTGGAGTGGACGGTGCTCGCCGACCCGGAGGGCAACGAGTTCTGCGTGCTCCGGCAGCGGAAGTAGGTCGACCGGTTGAGCGGTCAGCCGCCCGGCGGCGCGCCGGACGACGAACGGCGGGTCGCGGAGCCGCCGAAGGACAGCGGTCACGGCCGTTCCCCGTACGAACGGGACCGCGCTCGCGTGCTGCACTCGGCGGGGTTCCGTCGGCTGGCCGCGAAGACGCAGGTGCACACGGCCGGCACCGACGACTTCCTGCGGACGCGGCTCACCCACTCGCTGGAGGTCGCCCAGATCGCCCGGGAGATGGGGGCGCGACTGGGCTGTGACCCGGACGTGGTGGACGTCGCCGGCCTGGCGCACGACCTCGGGCACCCGCCGTTCGGGCACAACGGCGAGGCCGCCCTGGACCTGCTGGCCAGCCCGTGCGGCGGCTTCGAGGGCAACGCGCAGACGCTGCGGGTGCTCACCCGCCTGGAGGCGAAGGTGGTGGCGTCGGACGGGTCGTCCGCCGGGCTGAACCTCACCCGCGCCTCGCTGGACGCCGTGGCGAAGTATCCCTGGCCGCGCCGCGTGGGGGAGCGCAAGTTCGGGGTGTACGCGGACGACGCCGACGTGTTCGGCTGGATCCGGGCGGGCGCGCCGCCCGGTGACCGGCGCTGCCTGGAGGCGCAGGTCATGGACTGGGCCGACGATGTGGCGTACTCGGTGCACGACGTCGAGGACGGCATCCACGGCGGGTACGTCACGCTCCGGCCGTTGCTCGTCGACGCCGACGAGCGGGCGGCCCTCTGCGCCGACGTGGCGGCCGCCTACTCCGGCGAGTCCCCGGCCGACCTCGGTGAGGTGCTGGTCGAGTTGCTGGCCGACCCGGTGCTCGCCCCGCTGGCCGGCTACGACGGCAGCCACCGCGCGCAGGCGGCGCTGAAGGCCACCACCAGCGTGCTGACCGGTCGGTTCGTCTCCGCCGCGGTGGCCGCCACCCAGGAGCGGTTCGGTCCCGGCCCGTTGCGCCGCTACGCCGCGGACCTGGTGGTGCCCCGGCGGGTGCGGGCGCGCTGCGCCCTGCTGAAGGGGATCGCGCTGCGGTACGTGATGCGCCGCGCGGGTGCGGGGGAGCGCTACGACCGGCAGCGGCAGATCCTCGCCGAGCTGGTCGCGGCCCTGGTCACGGGGGCGCCGGACGGGCTGGACCCGGTCTTCGCCCCGCTGTGGCGGGCGGCGCCGGACGACGCCGCACGGCTGCGCGTGGTGATCGACCAGGTCGCCTCGCTGACCGACCCGGCGGCGGTGACCTGGCACACCCGGCTGGTCCGCCGTGGCGCACCGCCCGCGAGCAGGGCAGCTGGTTAGGGTAGCCTAACCAATATGACGGAGCGTCGTACGACCGTGACGTCGGTTCGGGTCCTGCGGACCGAGCGGCCCACCCCGCACCTGATCCGGCTGATCCTCGGTGGCGAGGAGTTGGCCGGCCTGCCGGTGGGCGAGTTCACCGACCACTACATCAAGCTGGTCTTTCCGCAGCCCGGCGTCGACTACGCGATGCCGCTCGACCTGGCCGCGATCCGTCGGGACCTGCCGCGCGACCAGTGGCCCCGGCTGCGCGCGTACACCGTGCGGGCGTGGGACGCGGCCACGGGCGAGTTGACGGTCGACGTGGTCCACCACGGCGACGAGGGCCTGGCCGGCCCGTGGGCGGCGCGCCTGCGTCCCGGTGACCCGGTGCACTTCGTCGGCCCCGGCGGCGCGTACGCCCCGAGCCCCGAGGCCGACTGGCACCTGCTGGTCGGCGACGAGAGCGCGCTGCCGGCCATCGCCGCCGCGCTGGAGCGGCTGCCGTTCGGCGCGCCCGCCCGGGTGCTGGTCGAGACCAGCGGCCCGGCGGAGGAGCAGCGGCTGCGCAGCCCGGGTGTGGTCGAGCTGACCTGGCTGCACCGCGGGGACCGCCCGGTCGGCGAGGCGCTGGTCGCCGCGGTGCGCGCGATGGACTTTCCCGCCGGTGCCGTGCACGCCTTCGTGCACGGCGAGGCGACGTTCGTGAAGGAGCTGCGCCGGCTGCTGCGCGTCGAGCGCGGCCTCCCCCGGGACATGCTCTCCATCTCCGGCTACTGGCGGGTGGGTGTGGACGACGAGGGCTGGCGGGCCAGCAAGCCCGAGTGGACCCGGCAGGCGGAGGCCGAGGAGTCCGTCGCGGCCTGACCTCCGGCCCCGAGCCGCTGGGTGACGACGAAAGGGACGTCCGGTTCAGTCGGTGGCGGTGAGCTCGCCCGGCGCCTGCCTCGACCGTTCGCTGCCGAGCAGGACGGTGAACAGCGCCGCGTACCCGGCGATCACCGTGCTGAGCAGCACGAGCAGCAGGAAGGGCGAGGAGACGGCCAGGGCGAGCGCCCAGACCGCGGCGGCGGCGAACCCGAAGAGCAGCGTGGCGGGGAGCGAGACCCGGATCGACAGCCAGTACAGGCCCAGCCCGGAGACGATCCAGAGGGTGGACGAGCCGCCGAGCAGCAGGCGTACCTCGTGGCTCAGCGGGATCTCCCCGTGGATCGCCCGCACCGTCTGCCCGAGCGTCCACCCGAGCAGCAGCAGGCCGGCACCGAGCGAGTAGTGCAGGTAGGCGTAGGGCTGGCCGCCACGCAGCCGGTGGATCGGGATGCCACTGGTGACGAAGGTGGCGTAGATCCACCAGATCGCCGCCGGCACGATGGCGGCCAACGCCGCGGTGAGGGCCATCTTCTGGTCCGGGTGGTCCGGCACCGTGGCCAGCAGGTTGGCCACCGTGCTGCCGAGCACGATGATGATGAACTGGCCGACCCGCTCCGGCAGGTGCCGGACGTCCACCGGCCATCGGCTCAGCCAGCGGTAGCCGATCCAGGGCGTGGCGAGCTCGATCGCCGTCCCGGTGATCCAGAACGCCGGCCGCAGGTGTCCGGGGACGGCCAGCGAGGCCAGCCAGATCAGCCAGCCGAACCCGAAGCCGATCAGGTAGACGGCGGTGCCCGCCCGGGCCACCCTGGTCTGGGGGCGGCCCCGGATGTAGAGCAGGAGCAGCACGCCGCGGACGATCAGGTAGCCGACCGGCAGCATCTCGCCGTCGGGCACCTCGTCCACCCCGAGGGTGATCGCTCCCGCGCCGAGCAGCGCGAACAGCAGCAGCAACCGGTGCGGCAGGTCGTCCGCCTCGTACCGGGTGGCGTAGTAGGCGTGCCCCACCCAGGCCCACTGCACCAGCAGGAAGAGCCCGAGGACGGCGACCACGCCGCCCGGCCGGGGGGTGGGATCGTCGCCGAGCCGGTCGACCACGGCCGCCAGGGCGAACACGAAGATCACGTCGAAGAAGAGCTCGAACCAGGTGGCGTGCCGGTGGCCGGACTCGTCGACGACGGTGGCCGCCGGTCGCACCGCGATCAGCCGACCGGCCAGCCGGGTCCAGCGGGCCCCGTCGCCCCGTCGCCACCGCATGCACCCATGCTCGCCGAGCGGGTCGGGTGTCCGGGACGAAACGGGACAAGGCGCGCGCGGTCCGCGCCACACCGCGCGCCCCCGCCCGTACGTCGTCGGTCCGGCAGGGCAGGATGTACGCCGAGGGGGTGCATCCATGGCTGGCCGGATCCGGGACGAGGACATCGCGCTGGTCCGCGAACGCACCTCGATCGCGGAGGTCATCTCCGACACGGTGACCCTGAAGCCGGCGGGAGCCGGCAACCTCAAGGGCCTCTGCCCGTTCCACGACGAGAAGAGCCCGTCGTTCAACGTCTCGCCCGGCCGCAACGTCTGGTACTGCTTCGGCTGCGGGGCCGGCGGCGACGCGATCAAGTTCCTCATGGACGCCGACCACCTCAGCTTCGTCGAGGCGGTCGAGCGGCTCGCCGCCCGCGCCGGCATCCAACTGCGCTACATCGAGGCGGACAACGCCGCCCCCCGCGCCCGACCCCAGCAGGGGCAGCGGCAGCGGCTCGTCGCCGCGCACGCCGCCGCCGTCGACTTCTACCGCGCCCAGCTCACCACCGCCGGCGCCCGCCCGGCGCGGGAGTTCCTGGCCGCCCGCGGCTTCGACCGGGCCGCCGCCGAGCGCTACGGCTGCGGCTTCGCCCCGGACGCGTGGGACCTGCTCACCAAGCACCTCCGCCAGCAGGGCTTCACCGCCGACGAGCTGACGACGGCCGGGCTGTCCCGCCCGTCGCGCTCCGGGTCTCTGATCGACCGGTTCCGGCGGCGGCTCATGTGGCCGATCCGGGACATCACCGGTGACGTGATCGGCTTCGGTGCCCGGAAGCTGTTCGACGACGACGACGGCCCGAAGTACCTGAACACCCCCGAGACGCCGATCTACAAGAAGTCGCACGTCCTCTACGGCATCGACCAGGCCAAGCGCGAGATCGCCAAGCAGGGCAAGGTGGTCGTGGTCGAGGGCTACACCGACGTGATGGCCTGCCACCTGGCCGACGTGCCGACGGCGGTGGCCACCTGCGGCACGGCCTTCGGCGCCGACCACATCGCCGTGCTGCGCCGGGTGCTCCTCGACAGCGACGAGCGGGCTGGCGAGATCATCTTCACCTTCGACGGTGACGCCGCCGGGCAGAAGGCCGCGCTGCGCGCCTTCGAGGACGACCAGCGCTTCGTCGGGCGTACCTTCATCGCGGTCAGCCCCGACAACATGGACCCGTGTGAGCTGCGGCTGGCCAAGGGTGACCTGGCCGTCCGCGACCTGGTCGCGCGCCGCGAGCCGCTGGTCGACTTCGCGCTGCGGCACGTGATCAGCCGCTACGACCTCGACACCGTCGACGGCCGGGTGGAGGCGATGCGCCGAGCCGCGCCGCTGGTCGCCAAGCTGAAGGACCGGGAGAAGCGTCCGGAGTACGTCCGCAAGCTCGCCGGTGACCTCGGCATGGAGATCGAGCCCGTGCAGCGGGCGGTGCTGGCCGCGGCGTCGGCCCCCGCCGGCCGGGAGGCCGCCGCGCCGGCACCCCGACCGGCCAACCCCGAGCCGAGCGTGGACAGCCCGCAGTCGATGGTCGAACGGGAGGCGCTGAAGCTCGCCCTCCAGCAGCCCGTGCTGGCCGGGCCGATGTTCGACGCGGTGGAGGCGAACGAATACCGGCACCCCGTGCACGTGGCGGTCCGTGAGGCCGTCGCGGCGGCCGGCGGGGCGTCCACGGCCGCCGGCGGCGCCGTCTGGATCGAGTCGGTGCGGGACGCCGCGCCGGACCTCGCCGCTCAGGCGCTCGTCGCCGAGCTGGCCGTCGAGCCGCTGCGGATCGACGGCGAGCCGGATCCGCGGTACGTGTCGGTGACCATGGCCCGGCTCCAGTGGGGCTCGGTGACCGGCCGGATCCGGGACCTGAAGTCCCGCATTCAGCGGATCAACCCGGTAAGCAACAAGGACGAATACTTCGCGCTCTTCGGCGAGCTGCTCTCCCTCGAACAGCACGCCCGGGCGCTGCGGGAACAGGCTGCGGGAGGGCTCTGAGATGGGACTGTTCCACCGCCGGCCCAAGCTGCCGCCGGCCGACCGGCCGCCGCTGGCGCCCGACGAGCGGGTGCTGGCCTGGGCCGCCGCCGGCAACGGTGAGGGCGACGGCGTGCTGGTGGCCAGCAACCTCGGGCTCTGGCTGCCCGGCCGGGGCCACCGGCTCGGCTGGCACGACCTGATCAAGGCGGTCTGGTCCGGTCGCGAGCTGACCGTCACCCCCGCCGAACAGCTCACCGACCGGGGCGACTACCTGGTGGTCGCCGACGCACCCGCGGAGACCTACCTGCTGCTCGACCCGGGCGACCTGCCGCACCAGGTGCGGGCCCGGGTCACCCGCTCGGTGGCGTACACCCAGCACCACCCGGTGCCCGGCGGCAGTGGCCGGGTCGCGGCCCGCCGCGTGCCCGGCGTGGACGGTCTCACCTGGACCGTCCGCTACGACCCGGACACGCCGGTCGACGACGCGGAGGTGGTCGCCGAGACCGACCGGTTGGTCGCCGCGGCTCGGGCCGCCACCGCCCCCGCCGACGTCTGAGCCGGCGGGAGCGGATCGGCGTCGCGGGTCAGCGGGCGCCCAGGTCCTGCAACGCTTTGTCCGCGCCGCGGTGCAGCGCCACCGGGTCGGTCCGGCGGGCGTTCTCCAGACACACGTCGATGGGTTGCCGGCGGGGGCGCCGCGAGCGGTGTGGGCGGCCGTAATTCAGGTGGGCTTGTCGGACCCGGTGGCTAGGGTCTGACAGGTGACCACGGCTCAACCCCTCATCCAGGCACGAGGGCTGGTGAAGCGGTTCGGCGACTTCACCGCCGTCGGCGGCATCGACGTCGAGGTGCGGCCCGGCGAGGCGTTCGGCTTCCTCGGGCCGAACGGCGCCGGCAAGTCCTCCACCATGCGGATGGTCGGCTGTGTCTCGCCCCCCAGCGGCGGCGAGCTGCGCATCCTCGGCATGGACCCGGTGGCCGACGGGCCGGCGATCCGCGCCCGGCTCGGGGTCTGCCCCCAGCTCGACAACCTCGATCCCGAGCTGACCGTGCGGGAGAATCTGACGACCTACGCGCGCTACTTCGGCATCCCGCGCCGGGTCGCGCGGGAGCGGGCGGCGGAGCTGCTCGACTTCGTGCAGCTGACCGAGCGGGCCGACAGCAAGGTCGAGCCGCTCTCGGGTGGCATGAAGCGGCGGCTCACGATCGCCCGCGCGTTGGTCAACGAGCCCGACATCGTGCTGCTCGACGAGCCGACCACGGGGCTCGACCCGCAGGCCCGGCATCTGGTGTGGGAGCGGCTGTTCCGGCTCAAGCAGCAGGGTGTGACGCTGGTGCTCACCACGCACTACATGGACGAGGCCGAGCAGCTCTGCGACCGGCTCGTGGTGATGGACGGGGGCCGCATCGTCGCCGAGGGCTCACCGCGGGCGCTGATCGAGCGGCACTCGACCCGCGAGGTGGTGGAGCTGCGCTTCGCCGCCGAGTCGCAGGAGGCGTTCGCCGGCAAGCTCGACGGCCTGGGGGAGCGCGTCGAGGTGCTGCCCGACCGCGTCCTGCTCTACGTCGCCGACGGTGACGCGGCGCTGGCCGAGGTGCAGGCGCTGGGCCTCGTCCCGGCCAACGTGCTGGTCCGGCGCAGCAGCCTGGAGGACGTGTTCCTCCACCTCACCGGCCGCACCCTGGTCGACTGAGCCGCCGCGCTCGCCGCGCCCGCCGCGGCTCAGCGGCCTCTGGCCCAGGTGAGGAAGCGGTCGGTCAGGCGGTCGTGGCCGACCAGGTCACCGGTCGCGTCCTCCAACAGCGTGGCCAGGTAGACCAGCAGACCGGTGCGGTCGCCCCGATACTCGCCGAGCAGGGCCAGCCGGGCCGCCGAGCAGGGCCACGCGGCGCCGCACACCCGGCACCGCCAGGACGGCCGCGCCGCGACGTGCGGGCGGTAGCGGGGCATCACCGCTCCCCGCCGGTCGGCCGGCACCGCCGGAAGCTGCGTCTCATGAGGACCCTCCGTCGAGGTGGGAGGGGGCGCCACCGGACCTCGCCGTCCGGTGGCGCCCCGGCCTGGTTCCGCCCGCCGTCCGATCCCGTGAGCGGTTCCGCTGCGTGACAGTCTGGTGAGCGGCCGACTACGGTGGGAGGTTCCGCACGCCGACGACCAGCGCGTACGACAGCCCGGCCCCGGCGGTACGAGGATGTACGGAGGGTGTCCGTGGAGAGCTCGTCCATGCTGGACCACTTCGCCGAGGAGCTGCGGCTGGCCCGGGTGACCAGCGGCCTGTCGCAGAGCGCGTTGGCCGAGGCGCTGAGCTACTCCGGCGCGCTGGTCGCCAAGGTGGAGACCTCGGAGCGGCGGCCGAGTCTCGACTTCGCCCGCCGCTGCGACGTGGTGTTCGGGGCGGACGGGCGGTTCGAGCGCATCCAGCGTCGGATCAGCCGGGAGACGGTGGTGCCGTGGTTCCGTGACTGGGCCGGCATCGAGCAGGAGGCCACCGCGCTGCGCTGGTTCGAGCCGCTCTACCTGCCGGGCCTGGTGCAGACCGAGGGCTACGCGCGGGCGGTCCTGGCCGGTGCCGGCCTGTTCGGGGCGGACGAGATCGAGCAGCAGGTGGCCGCGCGGCTGGATCGGCAGGGCGTGCTGACCCGGGACCGCCCGCCGCTGCTCAGCGTGGTCGTCGACGAGCACACGCTGCGGCGGCGCGTCGGCGGGCCGGAGGTGATGCGCGAGCAGTTGCGACACCTGGTGAAGGTCGCGACCGCGCTGCCCCGGGTCCGGATCCAGGTCGTGCCGCTGTCGGCCGGTGCGTACGCTGGGCTCGATGGTCCCTTCGTGATCGCCACCGCGCCCGCCGGGGAGGACGTCGTCTACCTGGACGGCCAGCGCCACGGGCAGGTCATCGACCGGTCCGACTACGTGCGGCAGATGGTCGAGGTGTGGGAGTCGATCCGCGGTGAGGCACTATCGCAGCAGCAGTCCCTCGACCTGATCGCGGAAGTGGCGGAGACATGGACCTGACCGGCGCCCGGTGGCGCAAGAGCACCCGCAGCAACGGCAGCGGCGGCGCCTGCGTGGAGGTCGCGGGCAACCTCCCCGGCGTGGTGGCCGTCCGCGACTCCAAGGACCCGGCCGGTCCGGTGCTGGCCTTCACGCCCGACGCCTGGCGGGCGTTCGTGGCACGCGGCATCCGGCGGTAGCGCGTCCCGCCCTCCGTCGGCGCGCGCCCCCGGCGGTCGGCCGCGCTGTCGGTGTCGGTGTCGGTGTCGGCGGAGCGTGGGGCGGCCGCCGGCGGCTCGGCGCACCGTCGGCTCGGTGCGACCGCGCCGTCCCGGCCCGCCGCCGGCTCGGTGTGACCGCGCCGTCCCGGCCCGCCGGGGCGGGTCACTGGGCGAGCAGCAGCCCCAGGCCGGTGAGCAGGGCCATGCCGGAGAGCGCGGCGAGCGTGACGGCACGCCGACGGGCGGTGGGTCCGTCGACGAGGCGCAGGGCGAGAGCGAGCGGGCCGATGGGAAGCACGGGCGTCTCCTTCCGGGTGGTGACGGTCATCAGGGCGGCGGCGACGGCGGTGCCCGCCGCGATCCGCAGGGGTGACAGCTCCAGCTCGGCGGCACCGCGAACGTCGGCGCGCCACTGTTCGAGGTGGCGGGCGCGCTGCTCGGGGTCGGGCAGCAGCGCCGCCGCGCAGCGGACGAGGGCCAGGGCGACGGTGAGCCGGTTCATGCCGCGGCCCGCCCGCGCCGTGGGCGGTGCCGGGCGGTCCGGCGGTTCATCCGGCCGCCCGGGGTCGGGCGGACCGCAGGGCGGTGCGGCGGCTCGCCGCCCGGGCGCAGACCCGCCGCGCCTCGGCGGCGCCGTCCGCGGTGAGCCGGTACATCCGTCGCCGGGGTCCGCGTCGCTCGGTCTCCGCCTCCCAGGAGGAGGTGACCCAGCCGTGCCGCTCCAGGCGGTCGAGCAGGGGATAGACGCTGCCGGACGGCCGCCCGGTCAGCTTGATGATCTCCAGACCCCAGCGCGGCTCGGCACTGTCGAGCAGCACCCGCAGCACGTCGACGGTGGCGGCGCCGATCCGTCCGAGCGGTTCCATGACGCTCAGCCTACCTATGTAGATTAATAGTGTCATCGGGTCACCCGAAACTGCCGCGACACGTACGCCGACCGGTCGTATGGTGGCTCCGGCCTGTCGTACCCCCGGGGTAGGAAGACGTGGCGGAGCGACGGCGACCCGGGGGTGATCGCGTGAGTGTGGCACGACAGGCGGCAGAGCGGGCGCGCCCGTCGCTGCCCCGGGTGCCGGCGCTGGCGGTGCTGCACTACTACCTGGTCGGCTACCGGCGCACCTGGCGGGCCGGCGTCTTCTCCTCCTTCCTGTTGCCGGTGCTGACCGTGCTCGGCTTCGGCGTCGGGGTCGGGGCCTACATCGACCAGGGCGTCGACGGGGTGAGCTATCTCGACTGGCTGGTGCCGGGGCTGGTCGCCTCGACCGCCCTCCAGGTCGCGATCGGTGACTCGACCTGGCCGGTGTTCAGCAACTTCCAGTGGATCAAGACCTACTTCGCGCAGGGCGCCGCGCCGCTGCGGGTCGGTGACATCCTGGCCGGTCACCTGCTCTACGTGCTGTTCCGGGTGCTCACCACCATCACGGCGTTCCTGCTGGTCACCGGGGTGTTCGGTGCGCTGCGCACGCCGTGGGCGGTGGCGGCCCTGCCGGTGGTGGCGCTGCTCGGCCTGGCCGTGGCCGCGCCGACCTTCGCCTACAGCGCCTCGGTCGACAGCGACAGTTGGCTGGCGATGCTGTTCCGCTTCGCGGTCATCCCGATGACGCTCTTCGCCGGCGTGTTCTTCCCGGTCGAGAGCCTGCCGGAGGCGCTGCGCTGGCTGGCCTACGCGACGCCGCTGTGGCACGCGGTCGACCTCTGCCGGGCGGCCACGCTCGGCGTCGCTCCGCAGTGGTCGGTCGCCGGCCATCTCGGCTATCTCGTGGTCTGGGCGCTCGGCGGGTGGCTGCTCGCCCACCGGGTCTTCCGTCGTCGGCTCGTGGTCTAGGAGGGTCTCGTGGTCAGCCTGGTGCTGCCCCGGCTGGTCGACGTCTCGGCCGCGTCCCGGCGGTCGGCCTCGGTGGCCGAGCGCAACGTCGCGGCCCTGAAGTCGGTCTACTGGCTGCTGCTCGTGTCCGGCTTCGTCGAGCCGCTGCTCTACCTGCTCTCGATCGGTGTGGGCGTCGGGGCGCTGGTCGGCGACCTCACGCTGCCCGGCGGCCAGGTGGTGACCTACGCGGCGTTCGTCGCGCCGGCGATGCTCGCCTCGTCGGCGATGACGGGTGCGCTCGCGGAGACCACCTTCAACTTCTTCGGCAAGATGAAGTACATGAAGCTGTACGACGGGGTGATCGCCACCCCCGTACGGCCGTTCGAGATCGCCCTCGGCGAGCTGGGCTGGGCGATGCTGCGCGGCGGCGCCTACTCGGCCGCCTTCCTCGTGGTGATGGCCGCGACCGGCCTGACCAGCGCGGCGCGGGCGGCCACCGCGTTCCCGGCCGCCGTGCTGGTGGGCTTCACCTTCGGTGCGCTCGGCATGGCGCTGTCGACCTTCATGCGCAGCTGGCAGGATTTCGACCTCATGGGCTCCGCCCAGTTCACGCTCTTCCTCTTCTCCGGGACGTTCGTGCCCGCGGAGGTCTATCCGGCCGTGCTGCGCTGGCTGGTCGAGGTCACCCCGCTCTACCGGTCGGTGCACCTGATCCGGGGGCTGTCGCTCGGCGTCGACGGGTGGGGCTGGCTGCTCGACGTGCTCTACCTGGTCGTCGTGATGACGTTGGGGCTGCTGGTCGCGTCGCGCCGGATGGGGCGGTTGCTCTACAAGTAGCTGGTTATCCGCCGCCGTCGTCGGGGCATGTGCAGGGGGCGAGACCACCGACGACGAGGGAGGGCGGGATGACCGCTGACGAGTCTTCCGCCCGCAGTGGGCGTGACCGGGACGACAGCGCGGGACCGGGCGCGGGGGCGACCGGAAACGCGTCCGCAGGCGCGAGCGCCGGCCGGGACCCGTCGCCGGTCAGGCCGGATGAGGGGCCGGAGAGCCCGGCCAAGCTGCCCGGCACGGGGTGGAAGGCGGCCCTGCGCCGCACGGTGCGGGAGTTCCAGGAGGACAACCTGACCGACTGGGCGGCCGCGCTGACCTACTACGGGGTGCTGTCCATCTTCCCTGGCCTGTTGGTGCTGATCTCGATCCTCGGCCTGCTCGGCGCGGACGCCACCGAGAACGTCCGGGACACGGTGAGCCAGGCGATCCCGGAGGGCAACATCCAGCGCATCCTGGAGCAGGCGATCGACCAGGCGAAGCAGTCCGGTGGGCTGGCCAGCCTCGCCGCGGTGCTCGGTCTGCTCGCCGCCTTCTGGTCCGCCTCCGGCTACATCGCGGCCTTCATGCGCGCCTCCAACGCCATCTACGACGTCCCGGAGGGGCGGCCGATCTGGAAGACGCTGCCGACCCGGGTCGGCGTGACCGCCGTGGTCGGGGTGTTGCTGCTGGTCAGCGCGGTGATCGTGGTCTTCACCGGTCGCCTTGCCGAGGCGGCCGGCAACGCGATCGGCCTCGGCTCGACCGGGGTGACGGTCTGGAACATCGCGAAGTGGCCGGTGCTGCTGGTGCTGGTCAGCCTGATGTTCGCCATCCTCTACTGGGCGTCGCCCAACGCCCGGCACGGCGGCTTCCGCTGGGTCAGCCCGGGCGGGGTGCTGGCCGTGGTGATCTGGCTGGTGGTCTCCGGCCTGTTCGCGTTCTACGTGACGAACTTCGGCTCGTACAACAAGACGTACGGGACGCTCGCCGGCGTGATCATCTTCCTGATCTGGCTCTGGCTGACCAACATCGCGATCCTGCTCGGCGCCGAGTTCGACGCCGAGTTGGAGCGCGGCCGGGCCATCGCGGCGGGGCACGACGCAGACGAGGAGCCGTACGTGGAGCTGCGCGACGACCGCAAGCTCCGCAAGAACCGGCAGAAGCGCGGTCGCGCCGGCTGACCCCGCGTCGGGTCGTACCGACCGCGATCACCTGTTCACCGAGAGAGTGGCCTCCCGCCCGGGACGGCCACTCTTTCCTTGATCCACTATTAGCTTTTGCTCGTTCGGACAAAAGTTGGAGACGGAATGGCTGAAGCTCTGGACACGCGGCTCGGAAGGCTCCTACTGTGTCGGGCACAACACATCGCGGTTGCGTCGATATGACGTAACCCAATGTGACAGGACCGCGAGGCGGAGGTGGACCGGTGCGGACGGAAGACCCGCTGCACGTACGCCTCCTGCGGCTGCTCCGCGACGAGGGCGCGGCGTCCCGGGCCGAGCTCGGCGACCGGTTGGAGATGCCCCGCCCCCGACTGTTGACCGAGTTGGACCGACTGGTGGCGCTCGGCTACGTCTCCGAGGCCGGCCTGGCCGCCTCCCGCGGTGGCCGGCGGTCCACCCTGGTGGAGCTCAGTCCGCACCTGCGTTTCGCCGCCGTCGACCTCGGCGCCAGCTCGATCGACGTCGAGGTGGTGAACGGCCGGCTGGAGCCCGTCGCCGCCTACGGGGAGCCCGCCGACATCCGCTCCGGCCCGAAGCTGATCCTCCAGCGGGTCAACGAACTGCTGCACAAGGCCAAGGTGGACGGCGCGTACGAGCGGCTCGACGCGGTCGGCATCGGGGTCCCGGGACCGGTGAGTTTCCGTGACGGCGTGCCCGTCTCGCCGCCGATCATGCCCGGCTGGGACCGGTTCCCGGTGCGCGAACAGCTCACCCGCGAGCACGGCTGCCCTGCGGTCGTGGACAACGACGTCAACATCATGGCGATCGGCGAGCGGCACGGCGGCGTCGCCCACTCGGTCGACGACTTCCTCTTCGTGAAGATCGGCACCGGCATCGGCTGCGGGATCTACCTCAGCGGCGAGGTCTACCGGGGCACCGACGGCTGCGCCGGCGACATCGGCCACATCCAGGTCGACTCGCACGGGCCGATGTGCTCCTGCGGCAACGTCGGCTGCCTGGAGGCGCTGTTCAGCGGAGCCGCGCTGGCCAAGGACGCGACCGTCGCGGCGCGCGCCGGGGTCTCGCCCGCGCTGGCCGAGCGGCTGGCCGCGAACGGCGCGGTGACCGCACTGGACGTCGCCGAGGGCGCCGTCGAGGGGGACGTCACCTGCATCCAGCTCATTCGGGACGGAGGCCGGCGCGTCGGCGGGGTGCTGGCGGGCCTGGTCAGCTTCACCAACCCATCCATGATCGTGATCGGCGGCGGGTTGGCCCAGCTCGGGCACATCCTGCTCGCCGAGATCCGCAGTGTGGTCTACCGCCGGTCGCTGCCACTGGCCACCGGCAACCTGCCCGTCGTCCTCTCCGAGCTCGGTTCGCGGGCGGGGGTCGCCGGCGCGGCGGTGCTCGCCAGCGACGTGGCCTTCGGGGAGGCGTCGTGACGGTGTTCTTCGGGGAGGCGTCAAACGAGAGCGGGAGGAGGGCGTGGTGACCGAGCGCGAACCAGGTGAGCCGGTCGGGGGTGTGGACGGCGCAACACCGGACGCACCGCTGGTCGAGGCTCCGGCCGACACCGTCGCGGGTGAGGTGGTGCTGCGCCTCACGGATGTGGTCAAGACCTTCCCGGGCGTCCGCGCCCTGGACGGGGTGCAGTTGGAGGTCCGCGCGGGCGAGGTGCACTGCCTGCTGGGTCAGAACGGCGCCGGCAAGTCGACCCTGATCAAGGTGCTGGCCGGGGTGCACCGCCCCGACTCCGGCCTGGTCGAGTGGCGCGGCGAACCGGCGAGCTTCGCCAACCCGCAGGCCGCCATGCGCGCCGGCATCGCCACCATCTACCAGGAGCTCGACCTCGTCGAGGACCTCTCCGTCGCGGAGAACGCCTTCCTCGGCCACGAGCCGCGCCAGCTGGGCTTCGTCCGCCGGGGCAACATGGCCCGGCGTACCCGGCAGATCCTCGGCCGGCTCGGCCACGCCGAGATCCCGCCGGGGCGCATGGTCCGGCGACTGCCCGCCGCCGGCAAGCAGATCGTCAGCATGGCCCGCGCGCTGTCCCACGAGGCGCGACTGATCATCATGGACGAACCGAGCGCGGTGCTCGCCCACGACGAGGTGGGCAACCTGTTCCGGATCATCCGCGAGCTGACCGCCCAGGGCATCGCCGTCATCTACATCTCCCACCGGCTGGAGGAGATCCGCGAGATCGGCGACCGGGTGACCGTCCTCAAGGACGGCCGGACCACGGCGGCGAACCTGCCGGCCCGCGACACCCCCACCCGCGACCTGGTGAGCCGGATGACCGGCCGCACCATCGAGTACGTCTTCCCGGACCGCCCCGAGGAGGAGTCGGCGGGCGCGGAGCTGCTGGAGGTGGACGGCCTGAGCCGCTCCGGCGAGTTCGCGGACGTGTCGCTGCGGGTCCGGGCCGGTGAGATCGTCGGCATCGCGGGCCTGGTCGGCTCCGGCCGCTCCGAGCTGCTGGAGACCATCTACGGCGCCCGTCGGTCGGAGACCGGCACCGTGCGGATGTCCGGCCAGACGCTGCGGCCGGGCAGCGTCGGCGCGGCGGTCCGCGCCGGCATGGGCATGGCCCCGGAGGAGCGCAAGAGCCAGGCGCTGCTGCTCGGTGACCCGATCTACCGAAACATCACCCTGGCCACGTTCGCCCAGTTCGCCCGCGCCGGCTTCACCAACGCGGCGGCGGAGCGCGCCGAGGCGGACCGCATCGCCGAGAGCCTGGAGCTGCGGCCCCGGGACGTCCGGCGCCCGGTGCGCACCCTCTCCGGCGGCAACCAGCAGAAGGTGGTGGTCGGGCGCTGGCTGCTCGGCGACACGAAGCTGCTGTTGCTGGACGAGCCGACCCGGGGCGTGGACGTCGGCGCGCGGGCCGAGCTCTACCAGGTCATCCGCGCCCTGGCCGCACGCGGCGTCGGGGTGCTGCTGGTCTCCAGCGAGGTCCCGGAGGTGCTCGGTCTGGCCGACCGCGTGCTGGTGATGCGGGAGGGGCGCGTCGTCCGCGAGGCCCCGGCCCACGAACTCGACGAGAACACCGTCCTCGACCTCGTCATGGCGGGGTCCCTGATGGAAGGCGTGGCGGCATGAGTGAAGTGACCGATACGACCGCGACGCCGGAGCGCGCGTCGCAGCTGCCTGCCCAGTCGCCGCCGGTGGACCCGGCGGAGACGGCGGCCGCGGCCGACCACGCCAGGACGGCGCCGAGGCTCTCCTGGTGGCGGGGCGAGGGCGGCGAGGGAGCCAAGCGCAACCTGGCCCTCATCGGTGTGCTGGCGGTGCTGATCGTGATCGGCGCCGTCACCCGCTCCGACCTGTACTCCAACCCGGACTGGGTGTGGGACAACATCCTCAGCATCCTTCAGCTCGCCTCGGTGGTCGGCGTCGTGACCGTCGGCATGACCTTCGTGATCATCGGCGGCGGCATCGACCTGTCGGTCGGCGCGATCGTCGCGCTCGCCGGGGTGTGGGCCACCACGGTGGCCACCCAGAGCTACGGCGCCGGCGGCATGATCTTCTGCGCGCTCACCGTCGGGCTCGCGGTCGGCCTGGTCAACGGCCTGCTCATCTCGTACGGCCGGCTGGTGCCGTTCATCGCCACCCTGGCGATGCTGGTCGCGGCCCGGGGCCTGGCGGCGGAGATCTCCGACAAGCAGACGCAGGTCTCGGAGAACACGTTCATCAACAGCATCGCCAGCACGAAGGTGCTCGGCATCCCGCTGCTGGTCTACATCCTGGCCGCGGTCGTGATCGCCGGCTGGGTGCTGCTCAACCGCACCACCTTCGGCCGGCGCACCGTCGCCGTGGGTGGCAACCCGGAGGCGGCCCGGCTGGCCGGCATCAACGTCAAGCGGCACACGGTGCTGCTCTACGGGCTCTCCGGCCTCTGCTGCGGCATCGCCGCGATCATGCTCACCGCCCAGGCCACCTCGGCCCAGGCGGCGATGGCAAACCTCTACGAGCTGGACGCGATCGCCGCCGCGATCATCGGCGGCACGCTGCTCAGCGGCGGGCGGGGCACCATCATCGGCTCCCTGCTCGGCGTGATCATCTTCTCGACGATCACCAATCTCTTCGCGATCAACGGCCTCTCCACGGAGGCCCAGAACATGGTCAAGGGCGGCATCATCGTCGCGGCCGTCCTGATCCAGCAGGTGCAGTTCGGCAGCCTCAGCCAGTTCCTCGGGCGTAACAAGATCACCACCACCTGACCCACCGCAGCACACCGGTCCACCGCGCGAACGACGGTGGCCTGGCCCCACGCACCCTTTTTCCCTCACACCACCGCGAACATGGAGGTCGTCATGACCCAGCACAGTGGCGATGTGTCCCGCCGCCGTCTGCTCTTCGGCGGGGCCGCCGTCGGCGCCGGCGTGCTGCTCGCCGGCTGCACCAGCAACGAGAGCGCGCCCACCGCCGCGCAGACCAAGGGCGCCGACGCCGCCGCGGGCGGCAACGCGGAGCCCGGCAAGAAGGTCGTCGTCGCCTTCTCCGCCCCGGCCGCCGACCACGGCTGGCTCGCCGCCATCACCACCAACGCCAAGGCGCAGGCCGGCGCGTACTCCGACGTGGAGTTCAAGACGGTCGAGGCCGGCGCGGACGCCGCGGCCCAGCGGGCGGCGATCTCGACGCTGATCTCGCAGAAGCCGGACATCATCGTGATGCTCCCGCACGACGGCAAGGAGCTGAACGCCGCCGGTCTGGAGGCGATGAAGGCCGGCATCCCGGTGGTCAACCTGGACCGGGCCTTCCCCGACGCCCTCGCCTACCGCCTCCAGGTCAAGGGCGACAACTACGGCATGGGCGTGGCCGCGGCCCACTACATCGTCGACCAGCTCAAGGCCAAGAACGTCAGCAACCCGGTAATCGCCGAGATCGCCGGCATGGACGAGCTGGAGCTGACCCAGGAGCGGTCGAAGGGCTTCGCCGACACGCTGGCCCAGAACGGGCTCAAGGTCGCGAACCGGCGCGCCGCGCGGTTCACCGCCGACTCCGGCCAGGCGGAGGCGTCGCAGCTGCTGCGGGCGCTGCCGAAGATCGACGCGGTCTGGAACCACGACGACGACCAGGGCATCGGCGTGCTGGCCGCGATCAACCAGGCCAACCGCAAGGAGTTCTTCATGGTCGGCGGCGCCGGCTCGAAGAAGGCGATCGAGGACATCCAGGCGGACAACACGGTCCTCAAGGCCACCGTCACCTACAGCCCGTCGATGGCCTCGTCGGCCATCTCGCTCGCGCGGCTGATCGCGCAGGGCAAGGGCATGTCGGACCTGGTGGAGCTCCAGGTGCCCAAGGAGATCATCCTCGCCTCCGAGACGATCACGAAGGAGAACGCGAGCAACTACATCAAGCTCGGGTTCTGATTTACGGGGGGAGACCCACCTTGTCCACGAACAAGAACGAACTGCGGGTCGGCATGGTCGGCTACGCGTTCATGGGCGCCGCGCACTCGCAGGCCTGGCGCACCGTGAATCGGGTGTACGACCTGCCGGCGCGGGCCCGGATGTCGCTCATCTGCGGCCGGGACGCCGGGAAGGTGGCCGACGCCGCCGACCGGCTCGGCTGGGAGGCGTACACCACGGACTGGCGTGACCTGGTCAACCGGGACGACATCGACGTGGTCGACGTCTGCACCCCGGGCGACAGCCACGCCGAGATCGCGCTCGCCGCGCTGGCCGCCGGCAAGCACGTGCTGTGCGAGAAGCCGCTGGCCAACACGGTGGAGGAGGCGCGGGCGATGGCCGCCGCGGCGGCCACGGCCCAGGCCGCCGGGGTGCGGTCGATGTGCGGGTTCAACTACCGCCGGGTTCCCGCGGTCACGATGATGCGGCAGATGATCGCCGACGGGCGGCTCGGGGTGATCCGGCACGTCCGTGCGACGTATCTGCAGGACTGGATCGTCGACCCGCAGTTCCCACTGGTCTGGCGGCTGCAGAAGGACAGGGCGGGCTCCGGCGCGCTCGGCGACATCGGCGCGCACATCATCGACCTCACCCAGTACGTGACCGACCAGCGGATCAGCGGGGTCAGCGCGGTGACCGAGACGTTCGTCAAGGAGCGGCCGCTGTCGGCCGAGTCCAGCGGGCTCGCGGCCACCGCCGACGGCAACGGTGACGGGCCGGCGCTCGACGGCCCGGCCACCGGGCAGGTCACCGTCGACGACGCCGCGATCTTCGTGGCCCGGCTCGACGGCGGCGCGCTGGCCACGTACGAGGCGAGCCGGTTCGCCACCGGTCGCAAGAACGCCCTGCGGGTGGAGATCAACGGCTCGCTGGGCACCCTGGTGTTCGACCTGGAGCGCCTCAACGAGCTGGAGTTCTACGACGCGACGCTACCGACCGCCGAGCAGGGCTTCAGCCGCATCCTGGTGACCGAGGGCGAGCACCCGTACATGTCGGCCTGGTGGCCGCCGGGCCACATCATCGGGTACGAGCACTCCTTCACGCACCAGATGCGGGACCTCGTCGAGGCGATCGCCACCGGCGTCAACCCGGCTCCGTCCTTCGCCGACGCGTTGCAGGTCCAGCTGGTGCTGGACGCGGTGACCCGCTCGGCGGAGCTCGGCTCCTCGTGGACCGAGGTGGAGCCGGCGCTGACCGCGGTGGCCGTCTGACCGTCGGCCCGGCCGGGCTCCGGTCCGGCCGGGCCACCCACCCCAACCACCGCGCGGTGGCGGCGTTCCCGCCGGCACCGCCCCGACGAGCCTCCCGGACCGACCGGCGAGGGACCGGCCGCGGTTGCGCCCCGCGGCCGGGACGAGGTCGGCACCGGGAGGGCGTGCAGCCGGGCCACGGCCCGGTGGCGCACGAGCAGGACGGTTCTCCGGTGCGGCCGGACCGGGATTCCCCGGCCGCACCGGAGAACCGCCACCACCCCGACGATCCGGAGGAGCACATGGCACCGCCCGCCTCTTGCGCGACCGTCACCGACCTGATCCGCCGACCCGTGGCGGACCGCGACTGCTGAGACGTCCGGCCGGGACATGTCCTGTCCCGGCACAACGGATGCGGGGGAGGCAGGGTCGAGACGCCGACCCGACCCTGCCTGCCAGCCCCGTCCGCCCGGATCGCACCGGGAGCCGGTCCGGCGCCGTCGCCGCCGACTTCGACGCCGGACCGTCCCGCGGGCGAGCCGGGTGGACGGGGCCCATCCGAACGATTCCATTGTTTCCGGAACCATCTATATCCTTCGGAATAAAATTCTGATATTAAGATAATTCGATGCACAACGGTCCTCCTGACCGGGGAAGGGGCGCCATGCGTACGGGTGTCTGGCTGGTGGGGGCGCGTGGTTCGGTCGCGACCACCAGCATCGTCGGAGGGCTCGCGCTGCGCGCCGGGCTCGCCGGGTCGACCGGCTGCGTCACCGAGCTGCCCGAGCTGCGCGGTCCCGCCCTGCCGGCCTTCGCCGACCTGGTCTTCGGCGGTCACGACGTGGCCACCACGCCGCTGTGCAAGCGCGCCGAGGCGCTCGCCACCGCCGGGGTGCTGCCCGGCCGCCTGGTCGCCGCCCTGCCCGACGAGCTCGCCGCCGTCGAGGAGGAGCTGCGCCCCGCACCGGCCGCCGGGAGCCAGGCCGAACGGGCCGCCGCCATCGTGCGGGACCTCACCGACTTCCGCGACCGGCACCGGCTCGACCGGGTGGTCGTGGTCAACGTGTCGGCCACCGAGCCGACCGCGACGGCCCACCCCGCCCATGCCGACCCGGCCACCCTGCGCGACGCCCTGACCGGCCCCGACGAGGTGCTGCCCGCCAGCTCGCTCTACGCGTACGCGGCGCTGACCGCCGGCTGCCCCTACGTCGACTTCACCCCGTCCACCGGGGCCCGGCTCCCGGCGCTGCACACCCTCGCCGTCGAACGCGGCCTGCCGTACGCGGGGCACGACGGCAAGACCGGGGAGACCCTGGTGAAGTCGGTGCTCGCCCCGATGTTCGCGATGCGACACCTGACCGTGCGCTCCTGGTCCGGCATCAACCTGCTCGGCGGCGGCGACGGCGCCAACCTGGCCGACCCGGCCGCCAACGCGGCCAAGGTGGAGAGCAAGCAGCGGGTGCTCGGCGAGACACTCGGCTACGTGCCGCAGGGCGGCACCCGGATCGACTACGTCGAGGAGCTGGGCGACTTCAAGACCGCCTGGGACCTCATTACCTTCTCCGGCTTCCTCGGCACCGGCATGCGGATGGAGTTCACCTGGCACGGCTGCGACTCCGCGCTCGCCGCCCCGCTGGTGCTCGACCTGGCCCGGCTCACCGCCGCCGCGCACGCCGCCGGCCAGGTCGGCCCCCTCACCGAGCTGGCGTTCTTCTTCAAGGACCCGCTCGGGTCGCCGACCCATTCACTCGGCGAGCAGTGGACCCGGCTGGTCGAGTTCACCCGAGCGCTGCACACCGGCTTGGAGAGCGCCGATGGCCACGCTGGCTGACCTGATCGAGCTGGTCCGCGCGCCGGCCGCGCTCTCGGTGCCCGGTGACGTGGTCGCCGGCGCCGCCGCGGCCGGCGCGCTCGACCGGCGTACGCCCGCCCTCGCCGGCGCCTCGGTGCTGCTCTACTGGGCGGGGATGGCCGCCAACGACTGGGCCGACCGCCGGCTGGATGCCGTGGAGCGGCCGGAGCGGCCGATCCCCAGCGGACGGGTCCACCCCGCCGCCGCGGTCGGTCTCGCCGCCGGCCTCACCGCCGCCGGCCTGGGCCTGGCCACCGCCGCCGGTGGCCGGCGTGCCGCGGCCGTCGCGGTGCCGCTGGCCGCGACCGTCTGGGGGTACGACCTCCGCGCGAAGAACACCGCCGCCGGCCCCGCCGTGATGGCCGCCTGCCGGGGGCTGGACGTGCTGCTCGGCGCCACCGGCGGGCGGCTGAGCCGAGCCCTGCCCGCGGCGCTGACCGTGGCCGCGCACACGTGGACGGTCACCGCGCTGTCCCGCCGCGAGGTCACCGGCGCCGACACCGCTCTGCCCCTGGGCACCCTCGCCGGCACCGCGTTGGTCGCCGCGAGCGTCGCCGCCCGGCCCCGCCGGCGCCCCGGCGACGATCCCGCGCGAAACCTCGACCCGGCCCGCGACGACGCCGGCATCCCCGCCCTCCAGGAACGTGCCGCGGCCCGTCGGGACCCGGGCCGCGGCACCCCCCGCCCCGGCCGGGTCACGACGGGAACGCGGGACCGGTCCCGCCGGGCCGCGCTCGCCGCCGCGCTGCCGGCGGCCCTGGCCACCTGGTACGCGGCCGGCTACGGCCGGGCGCAGGCGCGGGTGCTCGCCGATCCCAGCGCCGGCCGGGTCCGGGCCGCCGTCGGCGCCGGGATCACCGGGCTGCCCGCGCTGCAGGGCGCGCTGACCGCGCGGGGCGGTGCCGGGCTGCTCGGGCTGGCCGTCGCCGCGGCGGCGCCGCTCGGTCGCCGCCTCGCCCGGAGGATCTCGCCGACATGAGCGCGACCCCTCGGCTCGGCTACGGCACCAACGGGTTCGCCAACCACCGGCTGGACGAGGCCCTCGCCGTGATCGCCGACCTCGGCTACGTCGGGGTGGCCCTCACCCTCGACCACGACCACCTCGACCCGTTCGCGCCCGCGCTGCCCCGTCGGGTGGCGGCCGTGCGGCGGCGGCTGGAGACGCTCGGCCTCGCGGTGGTGGTGGAGACCGGGGCCCGCTACCTGCTGGACCCGTGGCACAAGCACGCCCCCACGCTGCTGCACGACGACCCGACCCGGCGGATCGAGTTCCTGCGCCGGGCGGTGCGGATCGGCGCGGACCTGGGCGCCGAGGCCGTCTCCTTCTGGGCCGGCGTGCGCCCGGAACCGGTCGCGCCCCGGACGGCCTGGGACCGGCTGGTCGCCGGCTGCGCCACGGTGGTCGACGCCGCCGAGCGGGTCGGTGTGCCGCTGGGCTTCGAGCCGGAGCCCGGCATGCTGGTCGAGGACATCGCCGGCTGGCGCCGACTGCGCGCCGCCCTCGGCGACCCGGGTCCCTTCGGCATCACCCTCGACATCGGACACTGTCGCTGCCTGGAGCCGTGGCCGGTGCCGCAGTGTGTGCACGAGGTGGCCGAGCACCTGGTCAACGTCCAGATCGACGACATGCGCCGCGGCGTGCACGAGCACCTCGAGTTCGGCGCCGGCGAGATCGACTTCCCGCCGGTGCTGCGTGCGCTGGACGACGCCGGCTACCGGGGCCTGGTCGCCGTGGAGCTGCCCCGGCACTCGCACGCCGCGCCCGACGTGGCGGCCCGGTCGCTGGAGTTCCTGCGCGCCGCCGCCGAGAGCGTCGGCACCGACGGCCCCGACCACACCGACGGGCCGAACGACACCCGCCCGTTGCGCGTACCGGCGCAGGCGACGGGTGCCGTCCGGGCGGCGGCCACCGGCCGTCGCCGGGAGTGAAGCAGAGCTGAGGACGCGGTACGGCACCCGCCGACCAGCACGAGGGAGGAGACAGGCATGACACCCGACCAACTGCGATCGGCCCTGCGGGGCGTCCGGGACCCCGACTGGCTGGACGCGGCGCTGCGCGAGGTGGCGGCCGACCCGGCGACGATCACCCGGGCCTTCCCGGCCGCCGGTCGCCGCTGCGGCCGCGACGAGCTGCCCGACGCACCCGGCTGGACGGCCGACGAGGCCGCCCGCACCCTGCTGCTCACCGCGCTGCCCCGCGACCACGCCGCCCCGTACGCCGAGCGTCTCTACCGGCACGGCGACGCCGCCGAGCGGCGGGCGGTGCTCAAGGCGTTGCCGTTGCTGCCGATCGGCGTGGCCGGGGTGCCCCTGCTGCACGACGCGATCCGGACCAACGACACCCGGCTGGTCGCCGCGGCACTCGGCCCGTACGCCCGGCACCTCGACGACGCCGCCTGGCGGCAGGCGGTGCTGAAGTGCGTCTTCGTGGGGGTGCCGCTGGCCGTGGTGGCCGACCTCGACGGCCGCGCCGACGGCGAGTTGGCCGTGATGCTGGCCGGTCTCGCCGCCGAGCGGCAGGCCGCCGGGCGGAGCATGCCCGCCGACGCCACCGCCCTGCTCGACCGACTCGGGGCCGGACGGCTGACCGCCGCCGGACCGGGCACCGACCACGCCGGCACGGGATCCGCCCGGCTCAGCGCTCAGGAGGCGTGATGCGCATCTTCGACCCGCACATCCACATGACGTCGCGCACCACCGACGACTACGAGCGGATGGCCGCCGCCGGTGTCCGCGCGCTGGTCGAGCCCGCGTTCTGGCTGGGGCAGCCCCGCACCAGTCCCGCCTCCTTCGCCGACTACTTCGACTCGCTGATCGGTTGGGAGCCGTTCCGGGCCGGGCAGTTCGGCATCCGGCACCACGCGACGATCGCGCTGAACCCGAAGGAGGCCAACGACCCGCGCTGCCGTCCGGTGCTCGACCTGCTGCCCCGCTACCTGGAGAAGGACGGCGTGGTGGCGGTCGGCGAGATCGGCTACGACTCGATGACCCCGGAGGAGGACGAGGCGTTCGCCGCCCAGCTCGCCCTGGCCGTCGCGCACGAGCTGCCGGCGATGGTGCACACCCCGCACCGCGACAAGGCCCGGGGTGTCGAACGCAGCCTGGCGGTGGTCCGCGAATCCGGCATCGACCCGGGCCGCGTGGTGCTCGACCACCTCAACGAGGTGACCGTGAAGCTGGTCCGGGACACCGGCTGCTGGCTGGCCTTCTCCATCTACCCCGACACGAAGATGTCGCCGCCACGGATGGTCGAGCTGCTGCGCGCGTACGGGACCGAGCGGATGCTGGTCAACTCGGCGGCCGACTGGGGCCGCTCCGACCCGCTGCTCACCCGGGCCACCGCCGAGGCGATGCTCGACGCCGGTTTCACCGCCGACGACGTCGACCGGGTGCTCTGGCGCAACCCCGTCGAGTTCTACGGCCAGTCGGGGCGGCTCGACCTGAGCGACCTCGACCTCGCCGACGCCGGCACGTTCGCCGGCAACTCGATCCTGCGCGGCGGCAGCTGATGCGGCTGCGGCACGCCGGCGGCGAGACGGTGCACCTGGGCTACTGCACCAACGTGCATCCGGCCGAGGACCTCGCCGGCATCCTGGCGCAACTGGACACGTACGCGGTCCCGGTCCGGGCGGCGCTCGGCAGCGACCGGCTGGGGCTCGGGCTCTGGCTGGCCGCCCCGGTCGCCGCCGAGCTGGCCGCCGACCCGGCGACGCGTCGCCGGCTGCGCGGGGAACTGGACGCCCGCGGGCTGGAGGTGGTCACCCTCAACGGCTTCCCGTACGCGGCGTTCCAGGCCCCCGTCGTCAAGGGCGACGTGTACCACCCGGACTGGACGACCGAGCCGCGGCTGGCGTACACCCTCGACCTGGCCCGGGTGCTGGCCGACCTGCTGCCCGACGACGCCGCCCGCGGCTCGATCTCCACCCTGCCGCTGGCCTGGCGCACGCCCTGGGACGCCACCCGGTCGTCGGCGGCCCGCCATCGGCTGGACCGGCTCGCCGCCGGTCTCGCCGCGGTGGAGCGGGAGACCGGCCGGCGGATCCGGGTCGGATTCGAGCCGGAACCCGGCTGTTTGGTGGAGAACACGAAACAATCCGTCGCGATACTGTCCGGCGTGGACAGTGATCGACTGGGGGTGTGCGTGGATCTCGCGCACCTCGCCTGTGCCTGGGAGGAGCCGGCGGAGGCGTTCGCCCGCCTGCGCGCCGCCGGTCTGCCGGTGGTGAAGGTGCAGGTCTCGGCGGCGCTGGAGGCGGCCGACCCGGTCGGCTCCGCCGACGCGCTGCGGCGCTGGGTCGAACCCCGCTTCCTGCACCAGACCCGGGGCGGCGGCTGCGCGGCAGCGGCGGACCCGGCCGATCCGGCGCACGCGGCCGACGACCTCGACGCCGCCCTCGACGCGCGGCTGCCCGGGCCGTGGCGGGTGCACTACCACGTGCCGCTGCACGCCCCGCCGGAGCCGCCGCTGGAGTCGACGCTGCCCGTCCTGCGGGCCGCGCTGAGAGCGCTCTACGCCGGGCCGGACGCCGGCTGCGACCACCTCGACGTCGAGACGTACACCTGGGGGGTGCTGCCGGAGGCACGGCGGCCGCGCACCGACGCGGAGCTGGCCGTCGGCATCGCCGCGGAGCTGGCCTTCGCCCGCGACGAGCTGGTCGCGCTCGGCCTCAGCCCGGTGGCCCAATCAACCGAACCAAGCGAGGTGGCGGCATGAGCGAGCGTAGCGAGCGAATCGGTCGGTACAGCGCGGTGGAGCCTCATGACGGCGCCGACCGGAGGGAGGGGGCGGCATGAGCACGCAGTTGGTGGTGCTGGACGTGGTGGGACTGACTCCTCGGTTGCTGGCGCACATGCCGCGGCTGCGGGCGGTGGCCGACACCGGTTTCCGGGCCGAGCTGGGCACGGTGCTGCCCGCCGTGACGTGCTCGGTGCAGTCGACGTTCCTCACCGGTGAGCTGCCGGCCGGGCACGGCGTCGTCGGCAACGGGTGGTACTTCCGGGAGCTCGGCGAGGTGCTGCTGTGGCGGCAGCACAACGCGCTGGTCGGCGGGGAGAAGCTGTGGCAGGCGGCCCGCCGGGCCGAGCCGGGCTACACGGTGGCCAACGTCTGCTGGTGGTACGCGATGGGCGCGGACGTGGACTGGACGGTGACCCCGCGTCCGGTCTACTACGCCGACGGGCGCAAGGAGCCGGACTGCTACACCGATCCGCCGGAGCTGCACGACGCGCTCACCGGCCGGCTCGGCACGTTCCCGCTCTTCACCTACTGGGGGCCGGGTGCCGGAATCCCCTCCTCGACCTGGATCTGCCGGGCCGCCGAGCAGATCCTCGCCGACCACTCGCCGGACCTGACCCTGGTGTACGTCCCGCACCTGGACTACGACCTGCAACGGCACGGCGCCTCCTCGCCGCAGGCGGCTGCGGCGGCGGCCGAGCTGGACGCGGTGCTGGGCCCGCTGCTGGACGCCGCCCGGGCCCGGGGCGCGACGGTGGTGGCGCTCTCCGAGTACGGCATCACCGACGTCTCCCGGCCGGTCGACGTCAACCGCCTGCTGCGCGCCGAAGGGCTGCTGCGGGTCCACACCCAGGACGGGATGGAGTATCTCGACCCCTGGACGTCGCGGGTGTTCGCGGTCGCCGACCACCAGGTCGCGCACGTGTACGTGCGGGACCCGGCGGACGTGCCGGCGGTCGCGAAGCTCTGCGCCGGGCTGCCCGGGGTGGCCGAGGTGCTGGACGCCGACGGCAAGGCGGCGCACGGGCTGGACCATCCGCGCGCCGGCGAGCTGGTGCTGGTGGCCGAGCCGGACGCCTGGTTCACCTACTACTACTGGCTGGACGACGCCCGGGCGCCGGACTTCGCCCGGCTCGTCGAGATCCACCGCAAGCCCGGCTACGACCCGGCCGAGCTCTTCTTCGATCCGGCCGCCCCGCTCGCGGCGAAGCGCCGTGCCGCCACCGCGCTGGCCCGCAAGAAGCTCGGCATGCGCTACCTGATGAACGTGGTCGGGCTGGACGCCGGGGCGCGGGCGGTACGCGGCTCGCACGGCCGGCTGCCCGCCGATCCGCGGGACGCTCCGGTGCTGCTCTGCTCGGACCCGGCTGCGGCGCGGGACCGGATCGCCGCGACGGAGGTGAAGTCGCTGCTGCTGGAGCTGGCCGGGCTCGCGTCGGCCCCGGCACCGGGAACACCGGCCCCGCCACCGGGGTCGGGACCGGCGGCCGGGACGTCCGGGTCGGCGGGCGCCGGCGCGGTGACCGGTGCGGTGGCGTCCGGCGCGGCGGGGGAGGCGCCGTGACGGTCACGGTGGCGCCCACCGACGCGAGTGGGCTGCGCGCCCGCTTCGACGCCGAGCTGGCCGCGTTCCTCGACCGGCAGGGCCCGGACTGGCCGGACGGCGCTCCGCGCGGGGTGTTCACCGCGTTGCAGCGGTTCGTGCTGGCCGGTGGCAAGCGCCTGCGCCCCCTGTTCTGCTACTGGGGGTGGCGGGGCGCCGGCGGTGTGGACGGCACGCCGATCGTGGTGGCGGCGGCCGCGCTGGAGCTGTTCCATGCCTTCGCCCTGATCCACGACGACATCCTCGACGGCAGCGACCGCCGCCGGGGCGAGCCGTCGGTGCATCGGCTCTTCGCCGACCTGCACGCGCGCTCGTCCTGGCGGGGCGACCCGGAGGCGTACGGCCGCAACACCGCGCTGCTCTGCGGCGACCTCTGCGCGGCCTGGTCGGACCAGATGTTCCACGAGTGCGGGCTCACCACGGAGCAGGTGCACCGGGGGTACGCGATGTTCGCGCTGATGCGTACCGAGGTGATCGCGGGGGAGTACCTGGATCTCGTCTCCGGCGTCGGTGACGGGTCGGTGGCGAGCGCGTTGACGGTGATCCGGATGAAGGCGGCCCGCTACACGGTCACCCGGCCGTTGCAGATCGGGGCGGCGTTGGCCGGTGGGTCATCGGAGCTGATCGAGGCGTTGGCCGAGTTCGGTGACCCGCTCGGCGACGCGTTCCAGCTCCGCGACGACGTGCTCGGCGTCTTCGGTGACCCGGCGGTGACCGGCAAGTCGATCCTGGACGACCTGCGGGAGGGCAAGCCCACGGTCATGATGGCGCTGGCTCGCAGCGCCGCCGACCGGGCGCAGACCACTCGGCTGCGGGAGTTGTTCGGCAACCCCGACCTGGACGCGGACGGCGCGGCGGAGCTGCGCGCGATCATCGAGAGCACCGGCGCCCGGGAGCGGATCGAGCAGATGATCCGGGTCCGTACGGAGGGTGCGCTGGCCGCGCTGGGGAGCGCGCCGGTGGACGACGCGACCCGTGCGGCGCTCGTCGGTCTCGCGGAGCAGGCCATCGAGCGGCGCTCCTGATCGACTCGTCCTGGGACTTTCCACCAACTCAGCGAAAGTCGGGGTTGCACCGGCAGAAGGTATGGACACATCTAAGTCTGCCACTTAATGTCGTGACCAATACCACACTGTTTCGTCGAGGTGAACCGGCGGCGCGGTAACCCATCGACTGGTGACCTCCGAGCGCGTGGCTCCACCGACCGGTGGTCACGGCCGGCCGGATCGGCACCCGGCCGACCTACCGCAACCCCGCTACGGCACCCGGCGCGTCGGCGCGCGCCCCGCCCTGGCAGTCACTCGTCAGGAAGGGACAGCCCCCGTATGTCCACAAAGGACAGATCCCACCGGCCCCGACGTTCGTTCTCCGCCGGATCCGCGCTACTGCTCGTCGTCGCGGCCGGCACGGTCTCGCTCGGCGCCGGCCCGGCCGCGCTGGGCGGCCCCACCCCGGCCCAGGCCCACGCCATCAACGCGTCCGACTTCCAGCAGGTCGAGCTCGCCCGCGGCGCCGCCGAGATGGGCGAGCCGATGTCGTTGGCGGTGCTGCCCGACCGGTCGGTCCTGCACACCGCGCGCAACGGCACGCTGCGGCGCACCGACGCCAACGGCACCACCTCCGTGATCGGGACGCTCGCCGTCTACACCCACGACGAGGAGGGCCTCCAGGGCGTCGGCGTCGACCCCAACTTCGCCACCAACCGGCACATCTTCCTGTACTACGCCCCGCCGCTGTCGACGCCCTCGGGCGACGCCCCGGCCACCGGCACGAACTTCTCCGCCTGGCAGGGCGTCAACCGGCTGTCCCGGTTCACCCTGAACGCCGACTTCACCCTCAACCAGGCCAGCAAGGTCGACGTCCTCGACGTGCCGGCCGACCGGGGTCTCTGCTGCCACGTCGGCGGCGACATCGACTTCGACGCCGCCGGCAACCTCTACCTCTCCACCGGCGACGACACCAACCCGTTCGACTCCGCCGGCTACGCGCCGATCGACGAGCGGACCAACCGCAACCCCGGCTACGACGCGCAACGCAGCGCCGGCAACACCAACGACCTGCGCGGCAAGATCATCCGGATCAAGGTGAACGCGAACGGGACGTACTCCATCCCGACCGGCAACCTCTTCGCGCCCGGCACCGCCGGCACCCGTCCGGAGATCTACGCGATGGGCTTCCGGAACCCGTTCCGGATGAGCGTCGACAAGGCCACCGGCATCGTCTACGTCGGCGACTACGGGCCGGACGCGGGCTCCACCAGCTCCACCCGGGGCCCGTCCGGCCAGGTCGAGTTCAACCGGGTGACGTCGCCGGGCAACTACGGCTGGCCGTACTGCACGGGCACGAACACCACGTCCGAGACGTACAACGAGTGGAACTTCGCCACCAACGCGACCGGTCCCAAGTTCAACTGCACCGGCGGGCCGACGAACAACTCCTTCCGCAACACCGGCCTGACCACCCTGCCGGCCGCGCGGCCCGCCTGGATCCGCTACGGCGGCGACGCCGGCAGCCCGGCCGAGTTCGGCGGCGGCTCCGAGTCCCCGATGGGCGGCCCGGTCTACCGGTACAACGCCTCCTCCACCTCGACGGTGAAGTTCCCGCAGTCCTTCGACGGGCAGTTCTTCGCCACCGAGTTCGGCCGCGGCTGGATCAAGCCGATCCACGTGAACGCCGACGGATCGCCGGGCACCATCGACACCTTCCCCTGGACGGGCAAGCAGGTGATGGACTCCGCGTTCGGCCCGGACGGCGCGTACTACGTGCTCGACTACGGCACCGGCTACTTCAACGGTGACGCCAACTCCGCGCTCTACCGCTTCGAGTACGTCGGCGGCGGCAACCGCGCGCCGACGGCCGCGGCCAGCGCCAACCGGACCTCCGGCCCGGCGCCGCTGAGCGTGACGTTCTCCTCGGCCGGATCGTCCGACCCCGAGGGTGGCGCGCTGACCTACTCCTGGGCCTTCGGCGACGGCACCACCTCCACGGCGGCCAACCCGACGAAGACCTACACCAGCAACGGGACGTACAACGCCACGCTGACCGTCCGCGACCCGCAGGGCGCCACCGGCAGCGCGAGCGTGCTGATCAGCGTCGGCAACACCGCCCCGACGGTGACGATCAACGCGCCCGGCAACGGCAAGCTCTTCTCCTTCGGCGACACCGTGCCGTTCAGCATCACGGTCACCGACCCGGAGGACGGCACGATCGACTGCACCAAGGTCAAGATGACGTACGTGCTCGGCCACGACCAGCACGGTCACCAGATCACCTCGCAGAACGGGTGCTCAGGCTCGATCACCATCCCGGTCGACGGTGAACACGACTACGCGGCGAACATCTTCGCGATCTTCGACGCCGAGTACACCGACGCCGGTGGGCTGACCACCCACACCCAGCACACGCTGCAGCCGCGGCACCGGCAGGCCGAGCACTTCAAGACCTCGTCGGGCGTCAACACGTTCGACAAGGCGCCCGCCGAGGGCGGCAAGACCGTCGGCGACATCAACAACGGGGACTGGATCGCCTTCCAGCCGTACCAGGTCGGCAACGTCACGTCGTTCTCCGCTCGGGTCTCCTCGGCCGGCGCCGGCGGCACGCTCCAGCTCCGCACCGGCTCCGCCACCGGCACCGTGATCGGGTCGGCCACCGTCCCGGTCACCGGGGCCTGGGACACGTTCACCACGGTGACCGGCACCGTCACCAGCCCGCCGGCCGCCACCACCACGCTCTACCTGACCTTCGCCGGCTCGGGCACCGGGGCGCTCTACGACGTGGACGCGTTCACCCTGAACACCGGCACCACCAGCGGCGGTGCCGGCCCGATCCGGGGCCTGGCGAACAAGTGCCTGGACGTTCGCAACGCCGGCACCGCCGACGGTACGCAGATCCAGCTCTACACCTGTAACGGCAGTGCCGCTCAGACGTGGACGGTGACGCCGAATTCGACGATCCGGGCGTTGGGTAAGTGTCTGGATGTGAACGGTGGTGCTTCGGCGGACGGTACGAAGATCCAGTTGTGGACGTGCAACGGCTCGGGTGCGCAGAACTGGTCGGCGCAGGCCGACGGGTCGTTGCGTAATCCGCAGTCGGGCAAGTGTCTGGATGTCTCGGGCAACAACTCGGCCGACAGCACGCCGGTGCACCTGTGGACGTGCATCGCCAACGCGGCCAACCAGAAGTGGATCCTGCCCTGAGTTGAGCGGAGCGCCACCGGTCCCGGCGTAGCGTCGAGACCGGTGGCCCCTCCCGACCGACCCTAGGAGAGCGACATGCGCAGACTCCTGCGACCCGTCCTCGGCGCGGCCACCGCCGTCCTCGCCGTCATCGCCTGCACCACCCCGGCCACCCCGGCCAGCGCCGCCGACGCCCCCTACGACGTGCTGGTCTTCTCGAAGACCGCCGGTTTCCGGCACGACTCGATCGCGGTCGGCACTCAGGCGATCCGCGACCTCGGGGCGGCCAACAACTTCACCGTCACCGCCACCGAGGACGCCGCCGCCTTCACCACCGGCAACCTCGCCCAGTACGAGGCGGTGATCTTCCTCAACACCACCGGTGACGTGCTCAACGCCAGCCAGCAGACCGCCTTCGAGTCGTACATCGGCGGCGGCGGTGGCTACGTCGGCGTACACGCCGCCGCGGACACCGAGTACGGCTGGTCCTTCTACGGCAACCTCGTGGGCGCGTACTTCGCGTCGCACCCGGCCATCCAGCAGGCCAACGTCAAGGTGGAGAACCGGGGCCACGCGGCCACGGCACACCTGCCGCAGACCTGGACGCGCACCGACGAGTGGTACAACTACCAGACCAACGCGCGCTCCACCGCGCGGGTGCTGGCCACCCTGGACGAGTCGTCCTACTCCGGCGGCGGCATGGGCGCCGACCACCCGCACGCCTGGTGCAAGACCTACAACGGCGGCCGGTCCTTCTACACCGGCGGCGGGCACACCCAGTCCTCGTACGCCGAGCCGGCGTTCCGCGCCCACCTGCTCGGCGGCATCCGGTACGCGGCCGGTCGCAGCAAGGCCGACTGCCGGCCCGAGACCGGCTACACGACGCTCTACAACGGCTCGACCACCGGTTGGTCGCAGGCCGGGCCGGGCAGCTTCACCAACTCCGACGCCACCCTCAGCTCGGTCGGCGGCATGGGCCTGTACTGGTACAGCGCGAAGCAGTTCACCAACTACTCGCTGAAGCTGGACTGGCGGATCGCCGGCGACGACAACTCCGGGGTCTTCATCGGCTTCCCGCCGTCGAGCGACCCCTGGTCCGCCGTCGACAACGGCTACGAGATCCAGATCGACCCCACCGACGCGGTCGACCGGACCACCGGCTCGGTCTACACCTTCAAGTCGGCGGACATCGCGGCCCGCGACGCCGCGCTCAACCCGGCGGGGGAGTGGAACACCTACGAGCTGCTGGTCGAGGGGGAGCGGCTCCAGATCTTCCTGAACGGGGTGAAGATCAACGACTTCACCAACACCAACCCGGTCCGCTCGCTCGCCGGCCACATCGGCATCCAGAACCACGGCACCGGTGACGACGCGTCGTTCCGCAACATCCGGATCAAGGAGCTGGGCACCACCCCGCCGCCCACCGGGAACGTCACCGTCCAGGCCGAGGCGTTCAGCTCGACCAACGGGACCTCGGTGGTCGGCAAGACCGGGGCCAACGGCGGGCAGACCATCGGCTACATCGACCCGGGCGACTGGGCGGCGTACAACGGTGTGAACGTGGGCGGGACCACCTCGTTCCGTGCGCGGATCGTCTCCGGCGGGCCGGGCGGCACCATCCAGGTCCGCACCGGATCGCCCACCGGCACCGTGCTCGGCTCGGTGGCGGTGCCCAACACCGGAGGCTGGAACACCTTCGCCGACGTCACCACCAACCTGTCCAACGTGCCGTCCGGGACGCAGAACCTCTACCTGACCTTCACCGGGTCGGGCACCGGGCTCTTCGACGTGGACGACTTCACCCTGGTGAAGGGGACCGGCGGCGGCACCGGCACCGGCCTCATCCGCGGCCTGGCGAACAAGTGCCTGGACGTTCGCAACGCCGGCACCGCCGACGGTACGCAGATCCAGCTCTACACCTGCAGCGGCAGTGCCGCTCAGACGTGGACGGTGACGCCGAATTCGACGATCCGGGCGTTGGGTAAGTGTCTGGATGTGAACGGTGGTGCTTCGGCGGACGGTACGAAGATCCAGTTGTGGACGTGCAACGGCTCGGGTGCGCAGAACTGGTCGGCGCAGGCCGACGGGTCGTTGCGTAATCCGCAGTCGGGCAAGTGTCTGGATGTCTCGGGCAACAACTCGGCCGACAGCACGCCGGTGCACCTGTGGACGTGCATCGCCAACGCGGCCAACCAGAAGTGGATCCTGCCGTGACCCGCTGACCGCCCGATCCCCTGAACGCGAGGGCCCCGCGTCGACGTTCCCACCGGCGCGGGGCCCTCGTCCCGTCGACGACGTCCCGATCGCGGTCCGCGGCGACGCCCGCGAGCCGGTCGGGCCGGCCCCCTCGGTCCCGGCGGTCGTTGGACGCGGGGCCTTCCGCGCCGGCCCCGGCCGACCTAGAGTTGGGGGCGGCGACCGTGGAGGTGGCCGGTGACCCGGCGGGAGGCGCAACCCGACGGGCCCAGGTGCGTCCCGCACCCACCGGTGTTCCGCCGCGTCCCCGCCGCGCACCGGTTCGACCGGTCACCCTCGCCCCGGTCCGCTCGTACGGAATCCCCATCACACCAGGGGAGACAAGGACAATGGCGCGACCCATCACGCTCTTCACCGGCCAGTGGGCCGACCTTCCGTTCGACGAGGTCTGTCGGCTCGCCTCCGAGTGGGGCTACGACGGTCTGGAGATCGCCTGCTGGGGCGACCACTTCGAGGTCGACAAGGCGCTGGCCGACGACTCCTACGTCGACCGGAAGAAGGAGACCCTGGCCAAGCACAACCTGAAGGTCTACACGATCTCCAACCACCTGGTCGGCCAGGCCGTCTGCGACCACCCCATCGACGAGCGTCACCAGGACATCCTGCCCGCGCGGATCTGGGGCGACGGCGAGCCGGAGGGCGTCCGCCAGCGGGCCGCCGAGGAGATCAAGGACACCGCCCGGGCGGCCGCGAAGCTCGGCGTGAAGACCGTCGTCGGCTTCACCGGGTCGTCGATCTGGCACACCCTCGCGATGTTCCCGCCGGTGCCGCCGTCGATGATCGAGCGCGGCTACCAGGACTTCGCCGACCGGTGGAACCCGATCCTCGACGTCTTCGACGAGGTCGGCGTGCGTTTCGCGCACGAGGTGCACCCCAGCGAGATCGCGTACGACTACTGGACGACGAAGCGGACGCTGGAGGCGATCGGGCACCGGCCCGCGTTCGGGCTGAACTGGGACCCGTCGCACTTCGTCTGGCAGGAGCTGGACCCGGTGAACTTCATCTTCGACTTCGCCGACCGGATCTACCACGTCGACTGCAAGGACGCCAAGGTGCGTACGGGTGACGGCCGGCGCGGTCGCCTCTCCTCGCACCTGCCCTGGGCCGACCTGCGGCGCGGCTGGGACTTCGTCTCCACCGGCCACGGCGACGTGCCCTGGGAGGACTGCTTCCGCGCGTTGAACGCGATCGGCTACGACGGGCCGATCTCGGTCGAGTGGGAGGACGCCGGGATGGACCGTCTCGTCGGCGCCCCGGAGGCCCTCCAGTTCGTGCGCCGGCTCGCCTTCGACGCCCCGAGCGCCGCCTTCGACGCGGCCTTCAGCAGCAGGGACTGACCGACACGGGCGACCGGGGGCCGACCACCCTTCGGCCCCCGGTCAGCCCGTCGCGAAGACCTGCTCGCTGACCAGCCGCGCCGCGCCCACCAGCCCCGCCCGGCCACCCAGGTCGGACAGCACGACCGGCATGGTGCCGGTGGCCAGCGGCGCCGACCGGCGGTAGACGACCGAGCGGATCTCGGCGAGCAGGATGTGCCCGATGCCGTCCGCCGCGCCCCCGATCACCACGATGCCGGGGTTGAAGAAGCTGACCAGGCCCACCAGGACCCGCCCGATCCGGCGGGCGGCGTCGCGGAACAGCGTCTGCGCGGCCGGGTCGCCGGCCGTGGCGGCGGCGGCCACGTCGCGTACGGTCAGCGTGCCGGCCGCCGCGAGTCGGCCGGCCAGCTCGGCGGAGCGGCCCGCGCGGGCGGCGGCCAGGGCGGCCGCGACCAGCCCGGCGTCCCCGCAGTAGGCCTCCAGGCAGCCGCTCTCCCCGCAGACGCAGGTCGGCCCGTCCTCGCCGAGGGGCAGGTGGGCGATGTCGCCGGCGCTGCTGGTCGCGCCCCGGTAGAGCGTCCCGCCGAGCACCAGGCCGCAGGCGATCGCGGTGCCGAGCTTGACGTAGAGGAAGTCCTCGACGGTGCGGCCGATGCCGGTGTGCTGCTCGCCGAGGGCGAGGACGTTGGCGTCGTTGTCGACCACGGCCGGGCAGCCCAGCTCGGTGGCGAACGCGTCCCGCACCGGGAACCGCTGCCAGCCGGGCAGCGCCGTCGGCGCCACCGAGGCGCCCGCCTCGGCGCTCACCGGGCCGGGCAGGCCGATGCCCACACCGGTCAGCTCGGGGATGCCCAGCTCCACCCGGAGCTTGTCGACCAGTTCGACCGCCCGGCCGGTCACCGCCTCCGGCCCGGTGCGGACGTCCACCGGCTCAGTGGCCTCGGCCAGGACGTTCAGCTCGCCGTCGGTCACCGCCACGGTGACCCGGTCGGGTGCGACGACCACGCCGGCGAAGCGCACCCCGCCGCCGAGGCGCAGCAGCGACGAGCGGCGGCCACCGCGGGACGCGGCCGGCCCGGCGGTCTCCACCAGGCCCCGGGCGACGAGCCGCTCCAGCTCCACGGTGAGCGTGGACCGGGACAGGCCCAGGGCGTCGCCGAGCTCCACCCGGGACCGGGGGCCGTCGTCGCGGAGCAGACGGACCAGTCGCGCCTGCTGCGTGTTCTCGGGTCGGACCAGCACCATGACCACCACCTCCGCAACCGGAGTCTTCCACGGCGGTGTTACCGCCTTGTGGCGACCGGGGGCCGCATCCCGTGACGGATGCGGCCCCCGGGTGGTGTCCGGGTCGGTCAGCTCCGCCGACCCGGCGACGGTGTCAGCCGCGAAGGCGCGACATGTGGCGGTAGCTGACCTCGGCGTACCGCAGCGAGCGGCCCGGGTCGGCGGCGCCGCCCGGCGCGTTGTCCTGCTCCCACATCGGGTTGTGGTAGCCCTTCGCGCCCATGTTGGCGAAGAAGGTCCCGTAGTCGATGTCGCCCTCGCCGAGCGGCACCATGTCGTACCCGGCGCTGTTGGCCGGGTTGAACGCCCCGTCCTTCGCGTGGAAGAGCGGGAACCGGATGGTCTGGGCGGCGACCAGGGCCAGCGGGTCGAAGACGCTGGTGCGGGTCACTCCGTCCGGGTCGGTGTAGGTGCGGAACCGGTGCTGGGCCACGTGCGCCCAGTAGATGTCCAGCTCGAACCACACCCACTCCGGGTTGGTCCGCGCGATGAAGTACTCCAGCTTCCGGACCCCGGAGGATCGGGTGGGCCGGCCCTGGGCGTCCAGCGGGCCGCTGTCCAACAGGAAGTTGTACGCCGCGTCGTGGTTGTGCGTGTACAGCTTCAGCCCGCGGGCGGCGGCCATCTCGCCGAAGGTGTTCCACCGGTCCACGGCGGCGTCCCAGTCGGCCTTGTAGTTGCTGCTGGTCGGGTCGCTGCCGGTGCCGATGTGCGTCATCCCGAGGATCTCGGCGGTGTCGAGCGTCTGCTCGAACGCGGCGATCGTGTCGGGCGTGACGGTGCTGGGGACCGAGGCGTGCGAGCCGTTGGCGCGAAGCCCGTTGTCGTCCAGGATCTTGCGGATCTCGGCGGGGGTGATCTGTCGGCCCAGGATGGCGGTGTGCTGGGTGTACCCGGCGAACTCGACCTCCTTGTAGCCGATCTCGGCGAGCCGGCCGAGCACCCGCTCGAAGCCGTACGGCACCCCGGTGGCGTCCGGGGCGGCCGAGATCCGGTCGCGGACGCTGTAGAGGATGATGCCGCGCTTGCCGGGCGGGACGAGCACGCCGTTGCCGGCGAGGGCGGGGGAGCCCAGGCCGGTGGCGCCGACGGCGGCGGCGCCGGCGACGCCGGCGACGCCGGCGAGCATCCGGCGCCGGCTCATTCCGTGCTGACTGTCGTTCATCGAACCTCGCTCTGGTCGGGCGGATCCGCCTCAGCGCCGGTCGCTGAGGTGGCCGCTGGGGGAGTACCAAGAGCCTGGCCAGGTCCTACGCAGGACGATATTTGCGAGCGACACTAAAGAGAAGAGGTAGGTGGCAGAAGTTTTCGTCGATCCGGCCGAACTTCTGCTCCAAATAGGAGAAAGTCTCCCAGCTCTCCGGTGGTCCTCCGACCTGCGGCCGTCCGGGCCGTCCGGGCTGTCCGGTCGGGCCGTCCGACCTGCGGCCGGACACGCCGCGGGCCCGACCGCCGGGTGGCGGTCGGGCCCGTGACGACGTGCGACTACATGCTGGTGCTGGTGCCCGAGCCGGACGGCTTGCTGCTGGTCGACGAGGTCGAGCCCGAGCCGGCCTTCGCACCGACCGTCGCCGGGCTGCCGGCGAACGCCTGGTCGGCCCCGGTCAGCTCCGGCTTCTTGCCGTTGCCGTTGCCGGTGCCGAGCTTCTCACCCAGCTTGGTCTGGCCGAGCTTGTCCTTGCCCTCGCTGTAGAGCCGGGTGGCCTGCGCCTGCGCCACGCCGGCCGCCTCCTGGACGGTCGGGTGGTCGAGCACCTTGCGGCCCCGGACCATCAGCTCCTCGTACTTCTCCCGGCCGGCACGGGCGCCCAGGACGAATCCCGCAGCCAGCCCGCCAAGAAACATGATCTTTCCGCGCATGGCGGCTCCTTCCGTACCTGACGCGCCGTCGCCCCTTCGGGTGATCCCGTCGGGTGCGCCCATCTCGCGCCTGCGTCCTGTCTCCGCAGCTAACTACCCATCCTGCTCCGCGCTCATACCTCCTTGTGCGCTGATGGCGATTTATCCCGATTGCCCTGGCGCGCGGACCGGCCGTCCGGGCGGCGGCCCACGCCGCGCGTAGCTCGGTAACCCCCTGGACCAACACCCCCGAGAATCCTGTACTCTTGTCCCCGTCGCACCGCGCTGGAGAGATCCAACCGCTGAGCGATGCAGTCCCCTGTAGCTCAATTGGCAGAGCAGCCGGCTGTTAACCGGCAGGTTATTGGTTCGAGTCCAATCGGGGGAGCCACTTCCACGACGCCCGTCGGCCCCGGCCGCCGGGCGTTCGTCGTCTCCGCCCCGGATCTTCGTGCCCCGACGCCGCCGCCGTCCGGCGCAAGCTGGGGCATTTCACCCCGTAATCGGCATACCGCCCGGCAGGATGGACGGGTCGGCTCAGGCTTCGGCCGGTGACGCGTCGATTTCGGGGTGGGGCGGATGTCCGGACCGGGGGGCCGCGGCCGGGTCACGCTGGTCGCGGTGGCCGTGGTGCTGGCCTGGCTGGTCGTCGGAGCGGTCGCCGGCCCCTACTCGGGCCGCCTCGGCGACGTCGCGACCAACGACAACGCCGCCTTCCTGCCCGCCGACGCCGAGGCCACCCGCGCGCAGGACCTGGCCGGCGGCTTCGTGGACCGGGAGACCATCCCCGCCCTCGTCGTCTACGAACGCCGCAGCGGCCTCACCGAGCCGGACCGGCAACAGGTGGCCGCGGACGCCGCCCGCCTCGCCCAGGTGCCCGGTGTCGTCGGGCCACTGCCCCCACCGATCCCCAGCGCCGACGGGCAGGCCCTGCAACTCGTCGTCCCCGTCGACGACGCCGAGGGGGAGCGGATCGGCACGGTCGTCGAGCGGATCCGGGACGTCACCGGCTCCGGCTCCGGCGGGCTGACCGTGGCCGTCGCCGGACCGGCCGGCCTGCTCGCCGACCTCATCGAGGTGTTCGCCGCGATCGACGGCGCACTGCTGCTCGTCACCCTGCTCGTGGTGCTGGTGATCCTGCTGATCGTCTACCGCAGCCCGGTGCTCTGGATCTTCCCGCTGCTCGCCGCCGGCATGTCGTACGCCGTCGCGTCCCTCTTCGTCTACCTGCTGGCCCGCGCCGACCTGATCACCCTGAACGGGCAGGCGCAGGGCATCCTCACCGTGCTGGTCTTCGGCGCCGGCACCGACTACGCGCTGCTGATGGTCGCCCGCTACCGCGAGGAGCTGCACCGGCACGAGCGGGCGTGGGCCGCGATGCGGGTCGCCTGGCGTGGCGCCGCACCGGCGATCATCGCCTCCGGCGGCACCGTCATCCTCGGCCTGCTCTGCCTCCTGCTGTCCAGCCTCAACTCCAACCGCGCCCTCGGCCCGGTCGCCGCGACCGGCATCGCCGCGACCCTGCTGGTGATGCTCACCTTCCTGCCGGCGCTGCTGGTGCTCGGCGGCCGGTGGGCGTTCTGGCCCCGCCGACCCCGCCACGACCAGGCCGACCCCCGGGCCGAGCACGGCCTCTGGGCCCGCATCGCCGGCTTCGTGGCCCGGCGGGCCCGACCGGTCTGGCTGGTCACCGCCGTGCTGCTGGGCCTGCTCGCCATCGGCCTCACCCAGCTCGGCACCACCACGCTCGGCCAGTCCGACCTCTTCACCGAACGCACCCAGTCGGTGGTCGGCCAGGAGACGATCGCCCGGCACTACCCGGCCGGCACCGGCAGCCCGGCTACCGTCTTCACCCGGCAGGAGGCCGCCGAAGCGGTCACCGCGGCCGCCCGCGCCGTGCCCGGCGTGGCCGCCGTCCGCCCCGTCACCGCCGACCGCACCGCCGCGCCCGACGGGCCGGCCGCGGCGCCCCGGGTCGTCGACGGCCGGGTCCAACTGGACGTCACCCTCGCCGACGAACCGGACAGCGCCGCCGCCGAACACACCGTCCGCGAGCTGCGCGTCGCCGTCCACCGGGTCCCCGGCGCCGACGCCGTGGTCGGCGGGTTCACGGCGGTCAACGTGGACACCGGCGACGCCGCGGCGCGGGACCAGAAGGTCATCATCCCGGTGGTGCTGGCCGTGATCGCGGTCATCCTGGCGCTGCTGCTGCGGGCGCTCGTCGCACCGGTCCTGCTGATCGCGACCGTCCTGCTCTCCTTCGCCGCCACCCTCGGCCTGTGCGGGCTGCTGTTCCGCCACGTCTTCGACTTCCCCGGCGTGGACGCGTCCTTCCCGCTGTTCGCCTTCGTCTTCCTGGTCGCCCTCGGCATCGACTACAACATCTTCCTGATGAGCCGGGTGCGGGAGGAATCGCTGCGCCGCGGCACCCGGGCCGGCGTGCTGGTCGGCCTCGCCGTCACCGGCGGCGTCATCACCTCCGCCGGCATCGTGCTCGCCGCGACGTTCTCCGCGCTCGCCGTGCTCCCGCTGGTGGTGCTGGTCGAGCTGGGCACCGCGGTCGCCGTCGGCGTACTCATCGACACCATCGTCGTCCGCTCGCTGCTGGTGCCCGCGCTCGCGTACGACATCGGGCCGAAAATCTGGTGGCCGGGCCGACTGGCCCGGACGAACCGTGTGGAGGGCGCGCGCGATGCCGGCTGACACCGACGTGGTCATCATCGGCGGCGGCCTGGCCGGGCTCGCCGCAGCCCGCCGGCTGCACCGCGCCGGCACACCGTGGCGGCTGCTGGAGGCCGGCGACCGGCTCGGCGGCCGGATCGCCACCGACGCCGTCGACGGCTTCCTGCTCGACCGGGGATTCCAGGTGCTCAACACCGCCTACCCGAGGCTGGGCACCCTCCTCGACGTCGACCGCCTCAACCTCGGTACCTTCACCTCGGGGGTGCTCGTGCGCCGCGACGACCGCCTGATCCGGCTGGTCAACCCGCTGCGGGAACCCGCCGGCGGGCCGCGCACCACGTTCGCCGGCATCGGCTCCCTGAACGACCGGCTGCGGTTCGCCGGACTCGCCGCCGGCTGCGCCACCCTCCCGGCCGCGCGCCTGCTCGCCGCCCCGGAAACCACCAGCCAGGCCGCCCTGCGCCGGGCCGGCCTCTCCGACGCGATCATCGAGGAGCTGATCCGCCCGTTCCTCGCCGGCGTCTTCATCGACTGGGAGCTGGAGACGTCCAGCCGGGTGCTGGCCATGGTGCTGCGCTCGTTCGCCCGCGGCCGCATCGGCCTGCCCGCCGAGGGGATGGCCGCCCTGCCCCGCGCCATCGCCGCCCCACTGCCGACCGACCTGATCGAGCTGCACACCCCCGTCGCCGAGGTCGCCCCCGGTCGGGTCCGCACCCCGGCCGGCGAGATCCGCTGCCGCGCCGTCCTGGTCGCCGTCGACCCGCCGGCGGCCAGCACCCTGCTGCCCGGCCTGGCCACGGTACGCATGCACAGCTACACGACCTACTACCACGTCACCGACGCCGCGCCGCTGGACGAACCGATCCTGCTCGTCGACGGCGACCGGCGGGAGGTCATCGCCAACACCGTCGTGGTCAGCCACGCCGCACCGACGTACGCGCCCGCCGGCCAGCACCTCGTCGCCACCTCGGTGGTCGGCCCGACGCCCCCGCCCGAGCCGACCGTACGCGCCGAACTGACCCGCCTCTACGGCCGCTCCACCGCCGACTGGACCCACCTCACCACCGTCCGGGTGCCGGCCGCGCTGCCCGCCGCGCCACCCCCGCAGGGTCGGCTGCGCAAACCGGTGGCGCTCGGCGACGGGCTCTTCGTGGCCGGCGACCACCGGGCCAGCCCGTCCATCCAGGGCGCCCTCGCCAGCGGCTGGCGAGCCGCCGGTGCCGTCCTCGACGAGCTACGCGCGGCCGGGTGATCCTGGGCCCGCCGTGACGGGTGCGCGCTGTTATCCTCGCGTAGCCCTTCGTACGCCGCGCGCGGGCGGAGGTCCTTACGACGTGGGTGACGCGGTCGACACGGTGCTGGTCCGGGCCGGAGCGACCGGGATACGATCCCGCGCGGTGCCGGGGCGGTAGCTCAGCCGGTTAGAGCAGGGGACTCATAATCCCTCGGTCGCGGGTTCGAGTCCCGCCCGCCCCACCAGCCGTTCTCCCAGGTCAGCCATGCTGCCGACGAACCGAACGGACCGCGTCAAGGTCCGGACCTCTGGATCCGCCGGCGCTGGCACACCGAGGACATGATCCACCACGTCCGCGATGTGACGTTCCGTGAATATCTTCACCAAGCCAGAGTCGGCTGACACGCTGCTAATACCGCGGTCGGTTGCCAGCGCACCACCGGCGCGACCAACATCGCCCGTGCCATCCGCACGGCACCCGCCGCCCACACGACCTCATCACCGTCGTGACCAGCGGTTACCGAAGAACCAATAACCCTGCCGTCAACCCACCCGACTAATGCTCCAGCCGCCGTTCGGGATCATGGCTGGAGTTCGAGGTTGAGGCGTCGCGTGTAGTGGGATCGTCGGGCTCGGGCCTGATGGCGGCGTCGCCACTGTGACCAGTGCAACACCCACTCAATGTCGCAGGCATCATGGCACCCTCCTCAACAGGCACAACGCCCGGCAGGTCCGGCGGAAACCTCGTTGGAGCGTCGGGGTGGTGATGTCTTTCCTTGCCGGGTTCTGAAGTCGGCGGCGGTTTCGTCGTCGTATGGATCGGGGCCAGGAATTCTCGGCTCAGGTCTTTCGGGGCGTGCAGGCACCTCTGGGATTCCTGTGCCAAGGCAGAGTTTGGCCCGGTAAGCATCTCGACCATGCAGAAAGGAAGGTTTATGTTTAAGAGATGGTGGAGATCGACCGCCGTTACGGCCACCTGCGCCATGGTGGCCTCGCTGTTGCTGGTGGCACCCGCATCGCCGGCGGCGGCCGCTTATTTCGGTGAAACCCCATGGGAGGTGCTCGACAGCGCAGGCAACATTCAGCCTTCATCCGATCAGGCTCCAGTTACGGCACAAAATAGCCTTCGGCACCAGGTCTGGGTATGGCGCGGCGAGACCAGCAACAGACTTTATATGCAGGGTCAGTACTATGGCAGCCCGCTGGGCCCGATTGAGCAGATCCCGAACGCGCAAACCCCGGCGGCGCCCGCGGTGGTGGGGGTTCAAAATGGATTCGTGATTCTCCATCGCGGTAACGACAATCGCATCTACTACGCGACTAATGTTGGCAACCGTGGCATTAGTGGAGGGGCCTTCAGCGAGTGGCGTCCCATCGCCACCAACAATGGAACGCATTTCGTCACCACATCGGATGCGCCGGCTGTTGTCGAGATCGGCGGCAGAGTGGTCGTCGCCTACCGGGGCGAGAGCAGCGGTCGAATTATACTGTGGACGGCAGTTTCTACTTCACAGGCGGCGAAGCCGGAGAGGCCCGAATCGCGTGGAGCAACAACGTCGGGACTGCCGCCTATTCGGAGGTGGGGCCGGGGTTCGCCAACTTTGCAGGCCACCTGCACCTTTTCTGGCGTGAGCGCAATGCAATCCAAGTCATGGTCCGTTTCCCCGGCCAAGAATGGACGAATACCGCCTACGAGATTCCCGGCTCGACCCGGGTCGGGAATTCTGGGCGGCCCGCCGCTGCCGCGAACGGCAATTACATGATGGTGGCATACCTCGGTAACGCGGACGCGAGTGGCTATCGGCCGATTTGGCGGCACCGGTATTTTGGTGGAACTGGTAGCTGGGAGATGCCGCAAGTTGATGCGAACGGGTGGACCACGAACCGCAGCGTCACCTTGGCGGCAGTTTCCGTCGTCTTCGAAATGCTTATGATCGCGCACAATCGTGTCATCCACGAGAAGGTGGCGTGGCGGACGTAGGTCAGTTCATTCGATGATGGCCGCCAGTCCGGTGGCGGCCATCGCCGTTCGGAGTCGAGTAGGTCTCGCGGCCGGAGTTGGGTTTGCGGGGTGTAGCGCTCGGACCTTCATCCAACCCCACCCAGGTATTCGATCACCTCGGTCGCGGACCCCGGCCCCGGCGCCGCTGGCGCAGTCGCGCCCGACACCGTTCCCGAACCAAGGACCGCACCCGCCTGACCGGCGGACCGGTTGCCGTCGTCCTCGGCCTCCCTGGCGTAGGTGACCGGCCGGACGGCCATGCTGGCGGGACCCGTTGTGACGGGCTGAGGAGGGACGATCGCCGTCGGGGCTGCTCTCCATGAGGGCGGGGCGATCGCTGCCATGCAGCAGAGCTGCTTGCGTCCGAGTCTCGTGGGATCTGCCCGCGATTCGATGACGACGAGGGCCAGGACGCGCCCATCCCCCGGATGTCCGATCCTCTACGCCCCTGCCCGGCGTCAAGGGCACTACGCCTCGGACGCCGATGGCCTACGGCCATCCTTGACCCCGACCGCGCGCCGCAGTACCTGGCATCTATCCGGGGCATCGGGACAAACTGGCGGCCACCATTTTGCCGGCGAGGTGAGGCTACCCGGCCTGCCGGACCCCGCTGGCAGAACGGATCATCGCCGGAGACGTTGACGGCCAAGACGGCTGCGGCCGCGATGACCTCGGTGTCCCAAAGATCGCGCGGCCACTGGGAGAGGGGAGCGGCGGCGGACCGGAGAAGCCGGGACACCACGACGAGGCGGGTGTCCAGCGTCAACTCTTCAAGCGAGTGCAGGAAGTCCTCCGCCCCATCGCTGTCCCCGTCGTGGCCGCCGCGGACAGCACGCGCAAGATGCGTGATGTAGTGGCCTCCGGATCCCGTCGAGGCCCCTACATCACAGATGTTGCTCGTGACCAGCCTGGCTGCCGTGTGTCGTGCCTGGTTGATCGACATGTCACAAGAGGAGGTAATGCCCGTGTCGCTGTCCACCCCCACGCTGCATACCACTCGCCTCATCCTGCGTCCCTTCGAGGGCGCCGACGCGAGCGCGCTGTTCGCGCTGCACAGCAGCGCCTACGTGCTGCGCTACTGGGATTCGCCACCGTGGAGCGAACCGGTACGCGCCGAGGGGTTCATCGCGGCTTGCCGGCGGATGGCAGCGGAGGGCACCGGGGCGCGGCTGGCCGTGGACCGTGACTCCGACGGGGCGTTCATCGGCTGGTGTGGCCTGACCCGGTGGGATCCGGGCGACCGCAGCGCGTCGCTGGGTTACTGCTTCGACGATGCGGCGTGGGGCCACGGTTACGCGACCGAGGCCGCCCATGCGGTGCTGCGGTGGGCGTTCGACACGCTGGACCTGAACCGCGTCCAGGCGGAGACCGACACGCGTAACGTGGCGTCCGCCCGCGTGCTGGAGAAGCTCGGGTTCGTGCGTGAGGGGACGTTGCGGGAAGACTGCGTCGTGAACGGTGAGGTCTCCGACTCCTGGGTCTTCGGACTGCTCCGGCGGGAGTGGCGGCCGTCGTCCAAGCCGGGTCCCGCCCGTTGAGTCCGCGCTCCCGCACGAGATGCCGGAGCGGGTGCGGAGACGTGTGGGATGCGCCGGCCGCCGCGCGAGCGTGGTGTGTCCACGACCGAGCGGGCGCGGCGGCCGGCGATGACGCTCGTCAGAAGGCGCTGCGGACGGTGCCTCCGTCGACGCGGATCGTCGCGCCGCTGATGTACTCGGCGTAGGGGCTGCACAGGTAGGCGACAGCTCCGGCGATCTCGTCGGGCCGCCCGTAGCGCACCCGGTCGTTGGGCACGATCTCGCGGACCGAGTTGTACTCGATCTCCTCCCACGTCTCGCCCCAGCCGCGCTCCGGCGAGAGCTTGGTCAGGAAGTCCTGGACGGCCGGGACGAGGATCGCGCCGGGCGACACGACGTTGGAGGTGACCCGGGTGCCGGCCAGGTCGCGGGCGAGCGAGACGGCCAGGTTGTGCCGGGCGGCCAGCGAGGCGTTGTAGTGCGGGTGGTTGTTGAACGGCTGCATGCTCAGGCCGCCGCCGATGGTGACGACCCGCCCGTAGTCCCGCTCCCGCATCGCCGGGACGAGGCGCTGGATCATCCGTACGCCCGACACCACGTTGATGTTGTAGGTCTGCTGCCATATGTCAGCGGTGGCGCCGGCCCAGTCGAGGTGTTCGTAGGAGCCGGCGTTGTTGACCAGAATGTCGACGGCCCCACCGGCCAGTGCGCCCTCGGCGGCCTGGTCGGCGCCCGCGTCGGTGGCGAGATCACCCGTGGTGATCGAGGCCCGACCGCCGTTGCTGACGATCGAGTCGGCCACCGCCTGCGCGCGCTCGGCGGTGCGGCCGTGGATGACGACCTCCGCACCTTCGGCGGCGAGCAGCCGCGCGGTGGCCTCACCCAGCCCGGACGTCGAGCCGGTGATCAGTGCGCGACGCCCTGCCAGTTGCAGATCCATGAGAACTCCTCGATAGAGGTGGCTGTGTCTACACACGTAGACTACGTCGCTAAGTTGCCACCTGTAGACTTGCCCGGTATGACAACCGCCACGACCCGGCCCCGCGATGCCGGGAATACCCGGCAGGCGATCCTCGATTCGGCGATCACCGCGTTTACCAGGCACGGTTACGACGGGGTGGGCGTGCGTGAGATAGCGGCGAACGCCGGAGTGACGGCGATGCTGGTGAACCGCTACTTCGGTTCCAAGGAAGGTCTGTTCGCCGAGGTTGTCGATGTCTCGTTCGCGCAGCCGACGATGGTTCCGCGACGTTCCGACCACCTTGCGGCCGAGACGGCGCGTGCCCTGATCGGCCGCACCGCGCCGGATGCTGACCATCTCGGGCCGTTCGAGCTGATGCTCAAGTCGGCGGCCAACCCGCGGGCCGCCGAGATCATCCGGGCCGGCATCGAGAAGCACGTCGGGGCCCGGTTCGCCGACGCCCTCCAGGGGCCGTACGCGCAGGAGCGGGCCGAGCTGGGACTGGCCCTGATCGCCGGCGTGTGGCTCACGCGTCGGATCATCGGCACACGTGGGCTGCGCGACGCCGATCCACAGACGCTGCGAGCGCACGTCACCCGCATGCTGGAGGCCATCACCGAGCCCTCCGCCTGATCGCGGAGGGTGGCGTGAGCGAGGCTGTTCGCCAGGGTGACGTAAACGACAGGGCGGTCTCTCACTTGATAGTGCATGCTCTCACTTATGGCTGATGAGAACACTGTCGCGGGACGCCTGGCCCGTTGGGCGAGCCGCCTACGCTTCGAGGATCTGCCCGCGGAGGTTGTCGAGCGCACCGAGCAGGTGATCCTCGACCAGCTCGGAGTCCAGGTGCTCGGCTCGACCCTGCCCCACACCCAGCCGGTGCGGCAGTTGGCCGCAGCGGCACCGGGCCCACCCGAGAGCACGGTCACCGGCAGCGACCGGAAGGCCACCGCAGCGCAGGCCGCCTACGTCAACGGCACACTCGGCCACAGTTGCGAGTACGACGACGCGCACGCCATCGCCTGGCACACCTCCTCAGCCGTGGTGCCGGCCGCGCTGGCGCTCGCCGAGCGTGACGGCGCCGACGGCCGCGAGCTGATCACCGCGGTGGCCGCCGGCATCCAGGTGATGGGACTTCTGGGCGCGGTGACCACCGGCGGCATGCTGGCAACCGGCTGGCACGGTTCCAAGGTTCTCGGGGTGTTCGGCGCGACGGTCGCAGCCGGCCGCATCCTGCGGCTCAGCCCGGCGGAGCTGACCCAGGCATTCGGGATCGCCGGCAGCGACGCCTCCGGCACGATGGAGTACGACCGCAGCGGCGGCGAGGTCAAGCGCCTACACGCGGGCTCCGCGGCCCGCGCCGGCACGGAGGCCGCGCAACTCGCTCGGCTCGGTCTGACCGGCCCACCGATGATCTTCGAGGGGCACCGTGGCGTCTTCGCGCTCTTCGGCGGCGCCGAGGGGGCGGACATCCCGGAGGCCGCGTGGCAGCACTGGCACGTACTGGACACGATCTTCCGCTTCTACCCGGCCGTCGGCACCGTGCACGCCCCGCTCGACGCCATCCGCCATCTGCGCGAGGCCACTCCGATCGACCCACAGCAGATCGCGCGAATCCGGATCGGGCTCGTCGACTTCGCGGTCGGCCACGGCGCCGCCATCACCCGCCCGACCGACGCGATCTCCGCCCAGTTCAGTCTGGCGTTCGGCGCCGGCCTGCAGTTCGTCACCGGCCGCAACGCACCCGCTGACTACTTCGACCCGAACCTGTGGAACGACCCGGCGATCCTGGCCATCGGCGATGTGATCGAGCCGTATGCGATGCCCATCCCGGCAGGGGACCCGGTGTTCAGTGCCCGCGTCGACATCGAGCTGCGCGACGGGTCTCACCTGGAGCATTACCAGGCCGGATTCCGCGGCCACCCAACCCGCCCGGCCACCTCCGCCGACATCGAACGCAAGTTCACCGAGAACGTCGCGGGTGTGCTCGGCGGCGAGACCAGCGCCGCAATCGTCAAGACCGTCGCGACGCTGCACGAGGGGAGTTCCGTACCGTCGCTCACAGCGCTGCTCAGGCGGCGGCCGTAGAAAGGGAAGACCATGACGTCCGGACCCGCGACCGGCGCACTGCGCCGGGATGCCGCTGCCAACCGGAGGCGCCTACTCGACGCCGCCGAACGCGTGTTCGCCGAGCGCGGGCCCGAAGCAAGCATGGAGGAGATCGCCCGCGCGGCGGAGGTCAGCCCGGCCACCCTCTACCGGCGCTTCCCGACCAAGGACGCACTGGTTCGGGAGGTCCTCGCCACGTTCTTCGGTCAACTGGTCGAGCTGGCCGGGCAGGCCCTGACCGAACCACCACAGCGTTGTCTCGACGTCTACTTCGAAACCGTTGGCTACCAGTTGGCCGCCAAGCGTGGCTTCATGCACGGCATGTGGGGCGAGCTCGCACCCGCCCAGCTCGTCACCGAGTTGGAGGCCCGAACCGGTCAGTTGCTCGACCGCGCCCAGCGCGGGGCCGGAATCGCACAGTCCGTCACCCTCGCCGACATCGCGGCGACCATCTGGGCGTTGCGCGGCATCATCCACACCGCCGGGGATGCCGCGCCGGACGCCTGGCGGCGGCACCTCGGCTACGTGCTCGCCGGATTTCGCGGACCCTCTTCCACCGCGCCGACACCATCGGCCACCCGCTCACTGCCGAAGCAAGCCGTGGAGTGAGGAAGGCTGAGACAGCAGCGACCGCGCTGAGCGTGCCGCCCGCCTGACCGCCCGCAGCCGCGGCCCCCGCGTACGTCGAAGGTTCTCTATGATCTGCGGACAGGGCGACGGCGACGGGGGCCGCGAGTGATCGAAGCGATCTTCTTCGACATCGGCGGGACCATTCTGGACGAGTCCCGCGAGTTCGAGACCTGGGCCGACTGGCTGGGCGTTCCGCGCCACACGTTCTCGGCGGTCTTCGGTGCGGTGGTCGTCCGGGGTCTGGACTATCAGGAGACGTTCCGGGTCTTCCGGCCCGACTTCGACCTTGAGGCCGAGCGTGAGCGCCGAGGCCTCGCCGACAAGCCGGAGTCGTTCGGCGAGGAGGACCTCTACCCGGACGCCCGGCCGTGCCTGACCGCCTTGAAGGAGCAGGGGCTCTTCGTGGGCCTGGCCGGGAACCAGCCGGCCCACGCGGAGGCGCTCCTGCACGCTCTCGACCTGCCGGTGGACGTGATCGGCACGTCGCACGGGTGGGGTGTGGAGAAGCCGTCGCCGGCCTTCTTCGAGCGGGTCGTCCGCGAGGGCGGTGGCGACGCGTCCTCGATCCTCTACGTCGGGGATCGGCCCGACAATGATGCCCGCCCGGCCTTGCAGGTCGGTATGCGGGCGTGCCTGATCCGGAGGGGTCCGTGGGGGCACATCCTCGACCTCCCCACCGTCGCCGAGCGGTGCCTGTTCCGCATCGACTCGCTGGACGAGCTTCCGGACCTGGTCGCGAAGCACAACGCGACGAACGGCTAGCTCACCGCGCGGAGTCGCGGAACACCGTCGGCCTGGTCGCTGATCGTCGATGGAGGCGGCGTACCTCCTGCCCGTGAGCACCTCTCCGGAGACGCTGCCGACGCTGACCCATCCGGTGTTGTGTCGGCACCCGATCGACCTCCTCGGCCGCGCCCTGATGCGGCTCTCCAGCCGGCGCCTCCCGCGGCACTCGTTCGACTGGCTGATCGGCCCGAGCGCGGGGCGCGATGTCGTCGGGCACGACTGGGTGCGGCGCACCGCCACCGATCTCGGCGGCTCACTGAGCAGCGGCCCCGATCACGGGCTGTTGACCTCGTTCGCCGCGCTGGCCGGCGAGGGCTTCGACCCGTCCACGGTGGACCGTCGGATCGCCGACTTCTACGAGCACGCCTCCCGCTGGCACCTGGACCTGTGGTCGGAGTGGTCCGCCGTCGCGTGGCCGTTCGGCCGGATCATCACGTCCCTGCTCAGCGAACGGCTCCAGCAGGCCTGCCTGCCGATGCGGCCGCTCGACGCGTCGTTCGGCATGACCAGCGACGTGGTGCACATCCACGACGCGTACGGCGAGGTCGTCGGCGCGGCCTGGCTCCGCAACATGCGCAAGACAGGCCACGTGGCCTACAGCGGTCTTTACGGCGTCCGGACCCTGCCCGGTAGCCGGCAGCCCAGCGTCCGGGTCGTGTTTCCCCTGCCGCTGGGCTCGTTCCAGGTCTTCCTCAGGACGTCCGCCGGCCCGGACGGCAGCTTCCACTTGCGCTCCCCGCTCGGACGGTTCGGGGCCGACGGCGCGTATCTGGTGTTGGAGCGGCATGACGAGACGTTCAGTGCCCGCCGTATCCCGCTGAACGAGCACTTCCACCTGTACGTGGACGAGGACGGTGACGTGCGGGCCGACCACCGCCTCAAGCTGTGGAACATCCCCGCGGTCCGGCTGCACTACCGGTTGCGCCGCGGGCCTGAGGTGCGGCATCCCGGCTGAGGTGCCCGAACCGCGCCCGCCTCAGCCCTGCAGGTTGTCGAGCAACTGGTTGATGCTCGCCTTGATGCGTCCCGGCGTGATGTCCCGTTGAGTGGTGAGGTGCCCGATCAGGGTGGGCGTGGTCAGGCCGAGCAGGAGGTCGGCCAGGACGTCGATGTCGGCGTCGGGCCGGATCTGGCGCAGGAGCGTCGCGATGTGCAGGCGCCAGGCCAGGTAGGGGCCGCTGGTGTAGCGCGCGAGAGGTGAGGCGCACTCCGCGGCGAGCATGATCGTCATGTGCTCGGCGACGTGGTCGGTGAGCGCGTGGAGGAACGCGCGCAACCGGTCGACGGGCGGGGCGTCGGGTCCCAGCGGCGCGGGTCCGGCGAGGAAGGCCTGCTGGAACTGCCGTTCGCGGTCGTCGAGGAGAGCCACGAGCAGTTGGCTCACGTCACCGAACCGGCGGTAGACGGTTCCGACGCCGATCCCGGCGATCTGCGCCACGGCGTTCATCGTGACGGCCTCGGGGCCCTGGTCGGCGAGCAGGCGCGCAGCCGCGTCGAGGATGCGCCGACGGTTACGCGCCGCGTCCGCGCGCTCGGGCGGTGGCTGGTCGGGGACGGGGATCCCCACGCCGGCGCTGTTGCCTGCGTCTCTCACGACGCTGAGGTTACCGGACCGCCTTGGCAATCGGATGGTTATCCGGTTAGCCTCGCCGAGCAAACGGATAGGAATCCGGTTGGTATCTCCTCGGAAGGACGATCATGAGCCCCAAGGTTGCGGTCATCTACTACTCGGCGACCGGCACCGTCTACCAGCTCGCCAAGGCGGTCGCCGAAGGCGCGGAGAAGGCCGGCGCCGAGGTGCGCGTACGCCGCGTGGCGGAGCTGGCCCCGGACGCCGCCATCGACTCCAACCCGACCTGGCGGGAGCACGTCGAGGCGACCCGGCACGTCGAGGTCGCGACCCTCGACGACCTGGCCTGGGCGGACGCCTACGCGTTCGGCACGCCCACCCGGTACGGCAACGTCGCCGCCCAGCTCAAGCAGTTCCTCGACAGCACCGGCGGGCTCTGGCAGCAGGGGGCGCTCGCCGACAAGCCGGCCACCGGTTTCACCAGTGCCGGTAACGCCCACGGCGGCAACGAGTCGACCCTCCTGGCGCTGTACAACACGCTGCACCACTGGGGTTCGATCATCGTGTCGCCCGGCTACACCGACCCGGTCGTGTACGCGGCCGGCGGCAACCCCTACGGCACCTCGCACCCGGGCGGTGCCGGCGCGCCGGGCGAGGAGAAGCTCGAGGCGGCGCGCTACCAGGGCGAGCGACTGACGAAGTTCGCGGCCCGGCTGCGCGGCTGACCGAGGCCCGGTCGCGCCGTCGCCGCGGTGTTCCCGGATGTCACCGGCATCGCGCCGGGGCGTCGCAGGCCCACCGCGGCGCCGGCAGCGCGCGCCACATCCACCGCAGCGTGCGCTACAGCCCTGATGGAGGGGCCTCCCGATGCCGCCGAGGCCCCTCGATCACGGATGTTGCCCGCACGGCGACCTGGCGCGAACGCGGCCGCTGTGCGGCGCGCCGTCGAGGCGGCCGGTGGCGGGGGCAGGGTCGTCATCGACGTCGGGGGCTCAGCGGCGGAGCGCTGGCGCCCCGGGTCGTGGCGATGACGTTGGCGACGGCCACCCGCACCGGGTCCGGGTTGGCCCAGCTCCAGTTGGGGTGGGCCCGGTTGGTGAGCAGGACCAGGACCATCCGCCGGGCCGGGTTGACGAGCAGCGAGGTGCCGGTGAAGCCGGTGTGCCCGAAGGTGATGCTGGTGGCCAGCTGACCCATGAACCAGGGCTGGTTCAGCACGACGCCGAGGCCGTGGTCCGAGGTGCGGTTGGGGCGGTCCGGGTCGACGGCGGGCAGGCCGACGTTGACGTTCGTGAGCATCTGCCGGGTGATGCGCTCGGAGAGGATGCGCGTGCCCCGGTAGGCGCCGCCGTCCAAGAGGAGCTGCCCGATGACGGCGAGGTCGGCCGCGGTGCTGAAGATGCCGGCGTGCCCGGCGATTCCGCCGAGGTGGTTGGCCACGTCGTCGTGGACGATCCCGCGCAGCAGCCCCCGCGAGGAGCGGGCGTCGGTGGCGACCAGCCGGGCGGCCTGGTCGGCCGAGCTGAGCCAGTTCTTCGGGTTGAACCCCGTGTCGCGCAGGCCGAGCGGGCCGGTGATCCCGGCCTGGAGGGCCTTGTCGAGCCGCTGCCCGGTGAGCTTCTCGACGAGTTGGGCGGCGACCATCAGCCCGACGCTGGAGTAGCGGAAGACCGTACCGGGAACGGCGCCCTTGACCAGCGGCGTCGCGAGGACGGCGGCACGGCGTGCGGCGTCGTCGGGCAGGCCGGTGACGGTGGCCCCGACGGGTAGGCCGCTGGTGTGTGCCAGCAGCATGGCGACGGTGATCTTGTCCTTGCCCGGCCCGGCGAAGCCGGGCAGGTGGGTCACGACGGGCGTGTCGAGGGCGATCCGACCCTTGTCGACCTGTTGCAGGGTCAGGATCGCCGTGAAGATCTTGGTCAGCGACGCGACGTCGAAGATGGAGTCCGGCCGCATCGCCACCTGCTTCGCCTCCGGCAGCAGCACCGGGCCGGCGTCGTAGCGCAGCGCCTTGCCCACCACCGACAGGGCGGTGACGCTCCCGTCCACCTGGCAGAGCGCCACCGCGCCGGCGTAGCCGGGATGCGTCGGGTTCTCCCTGGTCGGCTGGAGGTGGCGGCCGAGCTCCCGGCTGAGGTGGCGACTGAGCGGCGAGCCGCTGTCCACCCCGCCCGCGGTCGCCTCCGCCGCCCCCATCTCGGCGTCGACGGAGGGCGAGGTCGAGCCGGTGGCCCCCATCTCGGCGCGGGCTCCGGCCTGCCGCGCCGCGTCCGCCGTCCCCGTCGTGGCCGACGGTCCCGCGGAGGACGCGGCGGACGACGGCGCGGCCTGGTCGCGGCAGCCGGCGACGGCGGCGGTGACGGCGGCCAGACCGGCGCCGAGGACGGTACGGCGGTGCAGGGACATGCGCGGCATCATGACAGGCGCCGGCGCGTGACGCACCCGGCCACCCCGGCGGTTGTCGATCGCCCGAGTGGGCGGTCGGGCCGACCCACCGGCCACGGTCACCGGATCGGTGCCGGCGTGACGACGGGCTTTTCTTCGCAAGACGGTACGACTGTCTGATAGCAGACAAGACGGTCGGGGGTTCGGCGTCGCACTGTTGTAGCAGGTCAAGAGGCTGACGGATGGCGGGCCACATCCCACTCCTCCGCCCGGACAAGGACGTCACCCATCCCCGGCAGCCGGTCCGGTGACCGGTGCGCGTCCCGCGCGTCCCCGGCGCTCCCGGCTCGCCGTATCCCGACGCCCGACCGGGCCGGCGCCGGCCGCGAGCCGCGCCTTCCCGGCGGCCGAGCAAGGAAGGAGGGGCCGACATGGCCGCTCCCACCGTGACCGCTTCCCTGAACGCCGCCTCCTACTCGCCGGGGGATCCCATGACCCTGACGGTGACCTACGGCGACGCGGACACCAGACCGTTGACCGTCACGATCGTGGTGACCGACGCGCAGGGCAACAGCAGCGCCCCGGTGCGCGTCGCCGCCGTCATCGACCCACTCACCCTCACCGTCACCGACGACTCCGGCCGCGACTGGACCCGGCTCTCGGACACCGGAACCGTCGCCGTCTACCGGGCGGTGGCGTGATGCCCCGGGTCACCGTGAGCGTGCGCGACAACGGTGGGCGTACCGCCACGGCCAACGCGGACTACACCATCGCCCCGCCCGTGCTCGGCGGCTACTACCTCTCCGGCGGCGCCGACCCGACCGCCGACCTGGCCGGCGGCAACTTTCGGTCCCTCACCCAGTACCGCAGCTTCGCCGACGGCTACACCTTCCCCGGATACCAGCGACCCTGGCTGATCACCCTGGGCAAGGCCGGGGTCCAGGTGAACATGGTGCTGGAGTTGAAGCACTACGGGGCGCCCAACGCCGGGCCGCAGACGTTCACCGTGGACGGCACGTCGTACACCGTGCCGGAGCCCGCCATGACCATCCAGCAGCGACCGGGCACGAGCTGGCCCAAGGCGTACGGCTACGGCCAGGTCATCGCCGGCCAGTGCGACGGCCTGTTCGCCCGCGCCCTGTCCCAGTACCGCACGATGGGCTTCGCGGTGAACATCCAACTCGCCTCCGAGCTGGACACCGACCACGAGTTCGGCACCAGCGAGGCCGGGCGGGCCTACACGTGGGCGGAGTCCGACGCCCGCGCGGTGCAGGCGATGACGTACATCGTGAACTGGTTCCGGGCGCGCACGCCGCCGGCGGGGACGACCTTCTCGGTCGGGGTGGGCGGGTTCGACCGGGCCTGCTTCCAGCGCACCCACCCCGAGGCGCTGATGTCGAAGCTGGACTTCCTCCAGTGGAACGTCTACGCGACCAGCGCCGGCGACACCGCGCTCGCCCGGTTCCGGCGGACGAAGGACTGGGCGGTCGCCGACCTCGGCCCGGTCGGGCTGTCCCGGCCGGTGCTCATCGCCGAGTGGGGAGTCCGGGTCGCCGAGGTGCCCGACCAGGCCGGTTGGATCGCCACCGTTCCCGCCGCGATCGCGGCGCTCAACGCCGAGCGGGGGCCCCGCATCGTGCGGACCAACTACTTCAACTCCGGCTGGGGGACGCTCACCCCCAAGGCGACCGGGCTCGCCGCGCTGCGCAAGGCCTACGCCACCCGCCCGTACGTCTGAGCGCCGGCCCGCGGCGGGTCACCCGCGGCCCGCCGCCGGCCGGCCTCAGTCCACGCCGAGCCGTCGGGCGTACGCGTGGCGCAGCTCCGGCCAGCCGAACTCCTGTGCCTCCGACCCGCGGATGGGGCCGACCGGGTCACCGTCGAGCAGGCGGGCGGCCACGTCGAGGCAGAGGTGCCAGCCGGCGGCGACGCTCGGCACGAACTGCGGGTCGGCCACCGTGTGCCGCAGCGTGACCAGGCTCCCGCCCACCGTGGGATCGATCTCCCACCGCAGCAGGTCGTCGCCCCAGGTGTACTCCAGCAGGTGCGGCGGCTCGGCCCGCCGTACGGTCGCGGGGTGCTGTTCCCGGTGCTCCCCGTCGACCAGGGTGAGCACGGCGGCCCCGGGCGACCCGAGGTCCCGGTCGGCGAGGAACGGCGCCCACTCGGCCAACCGGGCCGGGTCGGTCAGCAGGGCCCAGACCGGGGGCGGCGGATGCGGCAGGGGCCGGGACAGGAGCAGGCTGCTCGTCCCGTCGGTGGTCTCGCAGCTGACCGCCAGCGGCGGGCTCGGGTGGAACGTCGTGCGGTCCATCATCGCTCCTGACTGTCGGGGTGCCTGGTCCGTCGGCGGGCCCGCGACCGGCTCCATATGCTCAGGTCATGGAACTGCGGATCTTCACCGAACCCCAGCAGGGCGCAAGCTACGACGAGCTGCTCGCCGTGGCCCGCTGCGCCGAGGACGCCGGTTATGCGGCGTTCTTCCGCTCCGACCACTATCTCAAGATGGGCGACGTGAGCGGGGATCCCGGCCCGACCGACGCGTGGACCACGCTGGCCGGCCTGGCCCGTGAGACCAACCGGATCCGGCTCGGCACCCTGATGACCGCCGCCACCTTCCGGCTGCCCGGTCCCCTGGCGATCACCGTCGCCCAGGTCGACCAGATGAGCGGCGGCCGGGTGGAGCTGGGCATCGGTACCGGCTGGTTCGGCGAGGAGCACACCGCGTACGGCATCCCGTTCCCGTCGCTGGGCGAGCGGTTCGACCGGCTCGAGGAGCAGCTCGCCGTCATCACCGGGCTCTGGGCGACGCCGCCGGGTGAGACGTTCGACTTCGCCGGCCGGTACTACCCGGTGAGCGGCTCGCCCGCGCTGCCGAAGCCGGTGCAGGCGCCGCGCCCGCCGATCCTGCTCGGCGGCATGGGCGCGAAGCGCACCCCGCGCCTCACCGCCCGCTACGCCGACGAGTTCAACCTCCCCTTCGCCTCGGTCGAGGACACCGTGACCCAGTTCGGCCGCGTCCGGGACGCCTGCGCCGAGATCGGACGCGACCCGGCCGAGCTGCGCTGGTCCAACGCGCTGGTGCTCTGCTGCGGTCGGGACGACGCCGAGGTGGCCCGCCGGGCCGAGGCGATCGGCCGGGACCCCGACGAGCTGCGCGAGAACGGCCTGGCCGGCACCCCCGGCGAGGTCATCGAGAAGATCGGCCGGTACGCCGCGGCCGGCAGCGAGCGCATCTACCTTCAGGTGCTCGACCTCGCCGACCTCGACCACCTGGAGCTCGTCGCCGCCGAGGTGCTGCCGAAGGTCTGACGCCGCTCAGCCCACCGGACCGGGACCGCGCAGCACGGTGTCCAGCCGCCCGTCGCGGTCCCGGTCGAGGTAGGTCACGTCCGGCACACCGTCGCCGTCCAGGTCGACCTGCACCACGTCGGCCAGCCCGTCGCCGTCGAGGTCGGTGACCACCTCGACCGACCCGTCCAGGTGCCGGGTGACGATCGAACGGCCGCCGCCGCGCTCCACGCGGGGCGGCGGGCCGGGCGTGGGCACCGGCGTCGGCGCCGGTGGTGGCGCCGGCGTGGGCCGCGGACCCGGCGAGGTCGCGTCGGGGCGCGCCCCGACCGGTCCGCTGACCGGCTCCAGCCCGCTGCCGGTCGGGTCGATCTCCTCCTCGGACGGGAACACGTCGCCGCGTGGGGCGGGGTCTCGATAACTACTCATGGGCGTAGGGTTCCCCCCGACGCCGTGGGCAACCGTGCCCGATCGCCCGGTGCCGCCCGGTGTCGGGGTGGCGGAGGATGCTCGCACCGACGACCACGGTCGGGAACGGGGGGGTCAGGTCGTGGAACTGCGCCGGAGCCGAGGATCGCTCGTGCTGCCCCTGGTCTGCGTCCTGGCCGGGGTGTTCCTGCTGGCGTTGCCGCGCCACGGGGCCGTGCTGCGGACGGTCGTCGCGGTGGGCGTCATCGCCCTCGGCGGCGCGGTGCTGCTCTCCGCGCTGCGGCCGTTCCGGTTCGCGATCGGCCCGGACGGCCTGACCGTACGCCGGCCCGGCCTGCGCCGGACGATCCCGTGGGCGCAGGTCGAGGCGCTCGTGCTCGACCAGCCGCTGCCCCACGAGGGTCGTCCCGCCCCACCCCGCCTGCTGCTGGTGCCCGCGGCGGGCGTGACCGTCGGCCTGCCCCCGGCCGGTCGGCACCCGGTCGACGGCCGGAAGGCGGTCGAGCTGCTCGACCTCGGCCAGGTGCGCGACCGCCCCGAGGAGGTGGCGGCCGCCCTCGCCCGGTTCGCCGGGGACCGGTTCCTCGACGCCCACGGCGCGCGACGATCCGCCTTCGCGGTGCCGGACCTCACCGTGGGGCTGCGCGGTTACCGCACGAACGTGATCGACCGGCTCGTCCGGCGCGGGCAGGAGGCCCTGGCCTGGGGCGGCGCGGCCGAACGGCAGGCCGCCCGGGACGCGATCGAGCAGGCCCGGGCCGCCGGGCCGGTCGTCGCGCAGCGGGGCTACGACCAACGTCAGGTCGACGAGACGCTCGCCGCGCTCGGCGACGCCCTCGCCGACGACCGAACCACCGACCGGGAGCCCACCCTATGACCACCCCCCTCGACCACGGCGGCGACGCGGTGCCGCGCCGCAACTGGGCCGGCAACGTGCGGTACGCCGCCCAGCGCCACCACCGGCCCACCGACGTCGACGAGCTGCGGCGCATCGTCGCCGGCAGCCGGCGCCTCCGGGCCGTCGGCACCGGGCACTCCTTCAACCGCCTCGGCGACAGCACCGGCGACCTGGTCAGCCTCGCCGGCCTGCCACCGGAGGTCACGCTCGACCGGGACCGGGGGACCGTCACCGTCGCCGCCGCCCTGCGCTACGGCGACCTGGCCACCCGGCTGCACGCCGAGGGGTACGCCCTGGCCAACCTCGCGTCGCTGCCGCACATCTCGGTGGCCGGCGCGATCGCCACCGGCACCCACGGCTCGGGCGAGGGCAACGGCAACCTCGCCACCGCCGTCGCCGCGCTGGAACTGGTCACCGCCGACGGTGACCTGCTGCGGGTGGACCGCGACGCCGACGGGGACACCTTCGCCGGCATGGTCGTCTCCCTCGGCGCGCTCGGCGTGGTCACCCGGGTCACGCTCGACGTGGTCCCGACGTACGACGTCCGCCAGTACGTCCACCTCGGCCTGCCGCGCGCCGAACTGGACGCGGCGCTCGGCTCCGCGTACAGCGTCAGCATCTTCACCGACTGGCGCTCGCCCCGCATCGGCCAGGTGTGGCGCAAGCAGCGGGCCGACCAGCCGGCGCCACCGGCGGGCTGGCTCGGCACGACGGCGGCCGACGCCCCGCAGCATCCGGTGCCCGGCATGCCGGCGGAGAACTGCACCCCGCAGTTCGGCGAGCGGGGGCCGTGGCACGAGCGGCTGCCGCACTTCCGGCTCGGGTTCACCCCGAGCAGCGGCGACGAGCTCCAGTCGGAGTACCACCTGCCCCGGGCGGCCGCCGCCGAGGCGCTGGCCGCGCTCGACCCGATGGCCGACCGGATCGCGGCCGTGCTGCAGATCTCCGAGCTGCGCGCGGTGGCCGCGGACGGGCTGTGGCTCAGCCCGAATCACGAACGGGACAGCCTCGCCATCCACTTCACCTGGATCGGCGACGAGGCGGCGGTCGCGCCGGTGGTGGCCGAGGTGGAGCAGCGGTTGGCGCCGTTCACGCCACGTCCGCACTGGGGCAAGGTCTTCGGACTGGACGCCGAGGCCGTCGCCGCCGCCTGGCCGCGCTACCGCGACTTCCGGGCCCTCCTGGACAAGCTCGACCCCGACGGCACGTTCCGCACCGACGAACTCGACCGCCTCTTCCCCCGCTGACCCCGGTCAGCGGCGGGAGAGGGCGGGCTGGTCGCGGAGGGTGTTGCGCTCGACGGCCCGGCTGATGTCGCTGGGGGAGACGATGCCGATGAGCCGGTCCTCGGTCACCACCAGGGCCCGCCCGTCGGCGCACTGGTTGAGCCGGGGGAGCAGGTCGTTGAGCTGCTCGTCCGGCTGGGCGAGCACCAGGTCGTCGGCCCGGCAGGCGACCTCGCCCAGGGTCGTCGCCGGCCGGCGGTCCACCGGGATGCCCCGCACCCGGTCGAGGGTGACCAGGCCGATCGGCCGCCCGTCCTCGATCAGGGGCAACGCCGAGTGCCGGTACGCGAACAGGTAGTTGTCCACGAAGTCCGCCACCGTCATCTCCGCCGACGCGGTCTGCGGCTGCGGGGTCATCACGTCGGCCACCCGCACGCCGCGCAGCGCGCTGCCCATCCGGGCCTGCCGCTCCTCCATGCTGGCGGCACCGATCAGGAACCAGCCGATCAGGGCCAGCCACAGCCCGCCGACGCCCACCCCGGAGAAGAACTGCCACAGGCCCAGCCCGATGAGCAGCACGCCGAGCGCCCAGCCGGCGCGGGACGCGACCACGGTCGCCTTCGTCCGGTCCCCGGTCCACCGCCACACCCCGGCGCGCAGCAGCCGGCCGCCGTCCAGCGGCGCGGCGGGCAGCGCGTTGAAGACCGCCAGCAGGATGTTGATGCCGGCCAGCCACGCCAGCACCCCCAGCAGCAGGCCGCGGTAACCGACCTGGGCGAGGATGATGGCGAACGCCCCGAAGACCAGCCCGATGCAGGCGCTCACCAGCGGCCCGATCCCGGCGATGCGTAGCTCGGCGCCCGGGTCCTTCGCCTCGCCGTGCAGCTCGGCCACCCCGCCGAACAGCCACAGCGTGATCCCGCCGACCTCCAGCCCGTTGCGCTTGGCCACGATCGCGTGGGACACCTCGTGGGCCAGCAGGCCGAGGAAGAAGACCACCGCCGCGACCAGCCCGGACAGGACGTACAGGGCCCCCGGACGGTCGGGGTAGGAGCGGGGGAACTGGTTGGCCGCCAGCCCCCACCAGATCAACGCGAAGATGACCAGGACGCTCCAGTTGACCCCGACGGGTACGCCCGCGACCCGGCCAAGCCGGAAGCTCGCCCTCATGGGTTCGTGGTACCCCCTCAGCGTCCCGCCATGCCAGGTTGCCCCGGCCGGTCTCCGGTCAGCGGCGCGGGCTCTCGCTGGCGACGGTCTCCCGACGCGGGAGCGCTGCCGCCTCCAGCGCCCAGTTCAGCGCGTAGTCGGCGACCTCCTCCCAGCCCTCCTGCCCGACGGTGAAGTGCGAGCGACCGGGGAACTCGTGGTACGCGGTCAGCGCCCGCGACTTCGTGTAGAGCGCGGCGTTGCTGCGCACGACCGTCGGCGGCACCACGTGGTCGGCGCCGCCGGCGAGCAGCAGCAGCGGCGCCCGGTCGTCCCGCCGGGTGTCGACCTGGGCGGGTGAGCGCGGGTCGAGGTTGGCGAAGGCTCCTTCGAAGAGCACCCGCCCGGCGCCGGGGACCGCGTAGCGCTGCCAGGCCCGGTCGGAGTCGGCCCGGCTCATCGTGTTGCCGAACGCGTAGTGGAAGTCGTCCTGGGTGAACGGCACCGCCTTGTGCCGGTTCGCCGGGTTGCGCAGGATGCTGAAGGCGGAGCGCAGGGTGCTCGGGGGCAGCTTGAGCACACCCTTGATCTGTGCGGAGTGGACGCCGACCGCCGCCGCGCCGAGCCCCCGGTCGACCAGGAGCTGCGTGATCAACCCGCCGAACGAGTGGCCCATGATGACCGGCTGGCGGGACATGGGCCGGATCATCCGCTCGTAGTGGTCGACGATGCCGCGGATGCTCTGCTCCGCGATCGGGCTGGGGTCGTCCCGGAGCTGCTGCACGTCGGCGTCCATGCCGGGCCAGCCGGGGGTGAGCACCCGCAGCCCGCGCTCCGCGTACCGGGCGGCCCACCCCTCCCAGCTGCGCGGGGTCATCCACAGCCCGTGGATCAGGACGACGGTGTCGACGTTGCCCTTCGGTGTGCTGCCCATAGCGCCCTCCCCGGCGTCGCGTCGTGCGGCACCGGCGGTTACCCGGCTGACGTCCGGGGAATCCTGCCCGCCCGGGGCACCCGGACCAGACCGTGTGGCCGGGGACCCGGCGGACGGCCCTGACAAATGTCACGGGCCCAACGTGACGGGCGCTCCGGGTACCTGGTCGGTCGCCGGCGGAGCATTTCCGGCATGACCAGTACGCATCCGGCCGTCGAGCTGAGCGGCCTCACCAAGACCTTCGGCGCGGTCACCGCCGTGGACGGGCTGAGCCTGCGGGTGGAGCCCGGCGAGGTGGTCGCCTTCCTCGGACCGAACGGCGCCGGCAAGACCACCACGATCGACATGCTGCTCGGCCTGGCCCGCCCGGACGCCGGCCGGGTGCGGGTCCTCGGCGGCAGCCCGGTGGACGCGATCGCCCGCGGCCGGGTGGCCGCGGTGCTCCAGACCGGCGGGCTGCTCAAGGACCTGACCGTCGGCGAGACGGTGCGGTTCACCGCCAACCTTTACCGGCGCACCCGCCCCGCCGCCGAGGTGCTGGAGCGGGCCGGCATCGCCGACCTCGCCGACCGGGTGGTCGGGCGCTGCTCGGGCGGCCAGCAGCAGCGGCTGCGGTTCGCGCTGGCCCTGCTGCCCGACCCGGACCTGATGGTGCTCGACGAGCCGACGACCGGTATGGACGTCGAGGGGCGCCGCGAGTTCTGGCAGGCGCTGCGGCGGGACGCCCGATCCGGACGGACCGTCATCTTCGCCACCCACTACCTGGACGAGGCCGACGCGTACGCGGACCGGATCGTGCTGGTCCGGCAGGGTCGGATCGTCGCCGACGGCACCACCGCCGAGATCAAGAACCTGGCCGCCGGCCGGCTGGTGCGGGCCACTCTGCCCGGCGCCGACCAGGCCGCCCTCGCGGCGCTGCCCGGCGTCGACGCGGTCGAGCTACGCGGCGACAGCGTGCTGATCCGTACCGGCGACTCGGACGAGGTGGCCCGTCACCTGCTGACCCGGACCGCTGCCCGGGACGTCGAGATCACCTCCCGCAACCTCGAGGACGCCTTCCTCGCCCTCACCACCGACCGGACCGGAGCCTGAACGATGACCGCCACCCTGCCGACCAGTGCCGCCACGACCGTCGACCCCCGCCGCCCGCCCGCCCTGGGCGGCTTCTCCCCGGCCCTGCTCGGCATCGAGCTGCGGCGGGTGCTGCGCAACCGCCGTACGCTCGCGTTCACGCTGATCATGCCGGCCGTCTTCTTCCTCATCTTCGGCCTGCCGGAGCGCGGCGAGCAGCTCCCCAACGGCCGCTCGGTCATCGCGTACGTGATGGTCAGCCTCGCCGTGTACGCGGCGATGGTCGCCACCACGAGCGCGGGCGCGGCGGTCGCCACCGAGCGGGCGCTGGGCTGGAGCCGCCAGCTGCGGCTGACCCCGCTGCGCCCGGCCGCGTACGTCGCTGTCAAGGTCGCCACCGCGATGGCACTCGGCGCGGTCGCGGTCTGCGTGGAGTTCGCCGTCGGCGCCGCCGCCGGTGTCCGGCTCCCCGTCGACGTCTGGCTGCTCTGCGGGGTCGCGGCCTGGCTCGGCTCGCTGGTCTTCGCCGCCTTCGGCCTCTTCATCGGCTACCTGGTGCCGGCCGAGAACGTCATGCAGTTCATCGGGCCGATCCTGGCCGTGCTGGCCATGTTCGGCGGTCTCTTCGTGCCGGTCGAGGTGCTGCCCGAGGTCATCGCCGACATCGCCCGCTTCACCCCGGTCTACGGTGTCGGCGAGCTGGCCCGCGCCCCGCTGACCGGGGACGGCCTGAGCCTGGGGGCGCTCGCCAACCTGGTGGCGTGGACGGTCCTCTTCGCGGTCGCCGCGACCCGGCTGTTCCGCCGGGACACCGCCCGGGTCTGACCGGGGCGGGACGTTAGCGTGGACCCGATGGACGTGTCGACGGGTCAGGCCCAGCCGGGGAGTCGCATGTGGCGGCTCACCGGCTGGTTGCTGGCCGCGGTCTGGCTGTTCTTCCTCAACGTGCCGTTCGCGACCGCGCTGCGGCAGGACGAGCCGTGGCGGCGGGCGCTCGGGCTGGGCACGCTGGTCGCCTTCGCCGTGGCGTACGTGCTGGTCTTCGAGTGGGCCCGGTCCCACCGGCAGGCCAGCCGGCCGATCCCGCGGCGCCGGGCGGTGACCGCCGTGCTGGGGTTGCTCGTCCTCGGCGTGCTCGGCATCCCCGGCACCGACGGCGACTGGATGACGACGCTGGTCTTCGTCGCGGCCGCGGCCGTGTTCCTGCTCCCGCCGGCGTGGGCCGCGGTCGTGGTCGTGCTGTCCGCGATCACCCCGCCGGTCGCCGGCCACCTGGTGCCGGGCTGGGCGGGGGAGAGCACGATCGTCTTCGCCGTGCTGCTCGCCTCGTTCGCCATGTTCGGGGTGTCCGCCCTGGCGCAGCGCAACGGCGAACTGCGGGCCGCGCAGCAGCAGATCGGGCGCCTGGCGGTCGCCGAGGAGCGGGCCCGCACCGCACGCGACCTGCACGACATCCTCGGCCACTCGCTCACCGTGGTGGCCATCAAGGCCGAGCTGGCCGGTCGGCTGCTGCCGGTCGACCCGGACCGGGCGGCGAGCGAGATCGCGGACGTGGAGCGGCTGGCCCGGTCGGCGCTGGCCGACGTGCGACGGACCGTCGGGGCGTACCGCGGGGTGCGGCTGGCCGAGGAGCTGGCCGGCGCCCGCTCGGCGCTCGCCGCGGCGGGCGTCGCGGTGGAGGCGCCGGACGACGTGCCGCAGCTGCCGGCCGAGCGGGACGAGCTGTTCGCCTGGGCGGTACGGGAAGGGGTGACCAACGTGGTCCGGCACAGCGGGGCGCGGAGCTGCACGATCCGGGTGCGCCCGGAGGAGGTGGAGATCGCCGACGACGGTCGGGGCCCGACACCGGAGGTGGCGACGGGACACGGTCTCACGGGCCTGCGGGAGCGGGCGGAGCGGCTGGCCGCGACGGTCACCGTCGGTCGCCGCCCCGACGGGCAGGGCTTCCTGCTCCGGGTCGGCGTGCCGGGAGCGCAGCGGTGAGCGCGCCGATCCGGGTGCTGCTCGCCGACGACCAGGCCCTGGTCCGGGGGGCGCTGGCCGCGCTGCTCTCGCTGGAGGAGGACCTCACGGTGGTGGCCGAGGTCGGGCGCGGCGACGAGGTGGTGCCCGAGGCCCGGCGCACCGACCCGGACGTCGCCCTGCTCGACGTGGAGATGCCCGGGCTGGACGGGATCGCCGCGACCGTGGCCCTGCGGGCCGCGCTGCCCCGCTGCCGGGTGCTGGTGGTCACCACGTTCGGTCGTCCGGGCTACCTGCGTCGCGCGATGGAGGCCGGCGCGAACGGGTTCGTCGTCAAGGACACCCCGGCCCGACAGTTGGCCGAGGCGGTGCGCCGCGTTCACGCCGGCCTGCGGGTGGTCGACCCGACGTTGGCCGCGGAGACGCTCGCCACCGGGGCCAGCCCGCTCACCGACCGGGAGACCGCCGTGCTGCGCGCCGCTCGGGCCGGCGGCACCGTCGCCGACCTGGCGCGCGCACTGCACCTGTCGGAGGGGACGGTGCGCAACCACCTCTCCGCGGTGATCGGTAAGACCGGCGGCCGCAACCGCGCCGACGCCGTCCGGATCGCCGAGCAGAACGGCTGGCTGCTCGGCGACTGAGGCGCCCGTCGGCCGGCTTCCGTCGTTCGGTGCCGGCTTCCGGCGGGTGGGCTGGCTTCCCGGTGCCGGCTACCGGCGGGCGGGGCGATGGGCGGCCGTGGGGTCAGACGGTCGGCGGCGGTTCGGGAAGCTCCTCGACGACCACCACGCTGCTGCCCGGTCGCACCTCGGCCAGCAGTTCGCGCTGCCCGCTCGGGGTCAGCCGGATGCAGCCGTTGGTGGTGCTCTTGCCCAACTCCCCGTCGTGGTACCAGGTGTGCAGGCCGATGTGCGCGCCGCGCAGGCCGGTCGGCACCGAGTCGGGGTCGTCGGGCACCGAGCCGAGGGCGAAGATGTCCACCCCGCCGTAGACGTCCTGCGGCGGCGGGGTCCGGCCGAGGATGAACGTCCGGCCGAGCGGCGTCTCCTGCCCCCGTTGGCCGAGACTGACCGGCCAGGTGCGGACCGCCGCACCCTCCCGGTACCAGGTCAGGCGGTGCAGGCGGCGCTCCACCACGATCTGGTCGCGCAGGTCGACGGTCTCGTACCCGCCCGCCGGGACCCACGCCAGCCGACGGTTCGCCGAGGGCAGCAGCACGGCCGTCCAGCCGGTCCGGCGCTCGGCGATCGGCATGGTCACCTCGACGCCGCTGATGGTCGGCGTGAGGAAGGCGAGCGGCTTGCCGCCGGGCGCGTTGTAGGCGGCGATCCGCCGGGTCGGGTGCAGCCCTTCGGTCAGCGGGGCGGTGTCCATGGTGGCCGGGTCGGCGGGGAAGCCGGCCGGCGCCGGGTCGTACGTGACCGTCGGCAGGCTCGCCGGAGCGGGCGCGGCGGACGGGACCGGCTCGTCCGGCGTCTGGTCGACGTCCGCGGGCTCCGGTGCCGACGAGGTGGCCGCCGCTCCCAGCGGGTGGGTGGGCTCCGCGGTCGGGGTGAGGGTCAGGCCGACGAGGAACGCGGCCACCAGCAGCGCCGGTACGCCGACACCGGCGAGGAGCCACCGTCGACGGCCCGGAGCGATCATTCGGTCAAACGCCACGAAAATCACTCTAAGGGTGATACCCGCCGGCATTGCCCACCTTCACAAAACCGCCCCGCCGGGCCCGGTTCGCCCCGGTGATCAAGAGGTTTGCGTCAGTCCGGGGCCGGACGTTGACGCAAACCTCTTGATCACCGCTTGGGGGCCGGGGGTCAGAGGCGGGCGTTGACGTGGATGGCCACGGCGTCGTGGGCGGGGATGTTGGCGGCGAACCAACCGTTGCCGTCCACGGTGATCACCGGTCCGCTGCACGAGCCGTTGCTGAAGGTGCCGTGGATGACGTCGCAGTAGCGGCCGGCGGGCAGGCCGGTGGAGTACGACCGCCCGTTGATCGCCGAGTCCTCGTCGTTGATCGTGATGTAGCCCTTGCCGGCCCGGCTGAACGCGATGTGGTTGTTGCCGTTGTCGTACCAGTTGGCGACCCCGGCGCCCTCGGTGGCGTTGCGGAAGCCGACCATGTTGGCGATGACGGGCCAGCGGTGCTCACACTCCCAGCCCGAGTAGCAGGTGGTGTTCAGCGTCCTGTTGGTCGCGTCCGAGGGTGGCCCCTGGTCGCGCCCGCTGAACGTGTAGCTGGACATGACGGTGGGGGAGCCGTACGGCCAGGCCAGCATGAAGGCGTTGGCCAGCGCGTAGATCCCCCGGTCGCGGTAGGTCAGCACACCGCCGTCGCGCTGGGTGTCGTGGTTGTCCACGAAGACCGCCGCCGGTCCGCTCGGCAGATGGCCCCAGCCCTCACCGAAGTTGCGCAGGTACGCGAGCCGCTCCGAGCGGAACACCCGGGCCAGGTCCTTGCCGTAGCGGAACTCGTGCACGTCCCCGTTGCCGGTGTACTCGCCCGGCTGGATCGGCTCGCCCGCGCCGTGGATGACCTCCTGCACGATGTACGCCGACCGGGACAGCCGCGCGCGCAGGGCCGCGATGTCGGCGGCCGGCATGTGCTTGCTCGCGTCCATCCGGAAGCCGTCCACGCCGAGAGCGAGCAGGTCGTTGAGGTACGCGGCGAGCCGGCCGCGGACGTAGTCGGACTCGGTGCGCAGGTCGGCCAGGTTGACCAGTTCGCAGTTCTGCACCTCGTAGCGGTCGTTGTAGTTGACGATGTCGTCGTTGCCGTTGCGACCGCAGTGGTGGAAGTCCTGGGTCTGGTAGATGCCCGGGTAGTCGTAGTGGCCGTACGTCGACCCGGCCCAGCCGGTGCCGCCCGCCTCCTGCCCGGACATGTGGTTGACGACCGCGTCGACGATCACCTTCACACCCGCCGCGTGGCAGGTGTTCACCATGGACTGGAACTGGGCGCGGGTGCCCTTGCGGGACTCGATCCGGTAGCTGACCGGCTGGTACGCGACCCACCACTGGGATCCGCGTACGTGCTCCTGCGGTGGGGAGACCTGCACGTACCCGTAGCCCTTCGGGCCCAGGGTGCTCTGGCACTCGGCGGCGACCGACGGCCAGTTCCACTCGAAGAGCTGGACGATGACCTTCTTGGTGCCGCCGGGGGCCGCGACGGCCGGGGGTGCCGGCGCGGCGATCGGAGTGAGGAGGGTGGCGAGCACGGCGGCGGCGAGGACCGCCGCGCGGCATCGGCGTCGATGCATCGGAGGCTCCTGACGGGGGTGGGGGAAGGTGCGGCGCGGCGCGGGCCGTAAGTTGCCGGGAACTTGCAACCACGGCTGAAATTTTCCGAAAGGTTACAAGCGCATTGCAGCGACTGTCAACGCATGGACATGTGTCGTTCTCTGCTCCGCCCCTCCGACCTGCGGTGATGACGCCTACACGCGCGCTCGCCCCACTCGGTTCGATCCGGCGACGGAAATTTCTCCGCCGCCGGTGATCCGGCCACGCCGCCGCTGCGTACTGGAGGGGGGAGCGGGTCGGTCGGTGGTGCGCCGCCGTTGGACGATCGAGGAGCAGATGGCCCGGGCAAAGCAGAACCAGAAGGCGACGACGGTCCGGAGCAGCACCAGCAGTCGCGGGGTGCGGGCACGGTCCCGGTCCTCGGTGGCCGTGCTGATCGTCTCCGCGCTCGCCGCGCTGTGGGCGGCCGTCATGCTCACCGGCGCCGGCCAGCGTGCCTACGCGTACGGCTTCTTCTTCACCGAGTTCTTCGCCGGGGTCGTCACCCTGGTCTCGTTGAGCCTCACCGTGATGCTCGGCCTGCTCGCCACCGACCGGCTGGTGCTGCTCATCCGGCACCGGGTGCTGCTGCAGTCCGCGCATCGGGCGACCGGCGTCCTCGGCACCGTCGGCCTGCTGTTCCACGTCCTGACGAAGATCGCTACCGGGCGGGCGGCGAGCACCGACGCGGTCGTGCCGTTCGTGTCCGGCAACGGGCTCTACGTCGGGCTCGGCACGGTGGCCGCGCTGCTGATGGTCAGCGTGCTCTGGACCGGCGTCATCCGGGCCCGGTTCGCCGGTGTCGGTCCGAAGTGGCTCTGGCGGGCGCTGCACTCGATGGCGTACGTCTCCTGGCCCTTCGCCCTGCTGCACGGCCTGTACGCGGGCCGCCCCGCGACCTCCTGGGTGACGCTCAGCTACCTGGCCTGCCTGCTGCTGGTGGTGCTGGCGCTGCTGGTCCGGCTCTCGGTGACCCTCGGCCGGCGCAGCCGGGAGCAGCACCAGGCCGCGGTGATGAACCAGGTCCTCGGCGGGCGCTCCACCGAGGACGGGCGGGGCCGGTCCCTCCTGGCCGGCCTGGGTTCACGCGCCGAGGCCAAGCTGGCCGCGCAGGCCGCCCGGGAGCGTCGCGAGGCCGAGTGGGCGCAGGCCACCGCCCAGTTGTCGGTGCCGGCCGGCGGTCGCCGCCGCGACCGGGAGCGATTCACCGTGCCCGTGGTGCCCGAGCCGGGCACCCTGCGCGAGCCGGTCGTCGCCCGGTCCCGCCCGCAGCGGGACGAGGAGCCGGCCGAGCCCACCCGGTCGCGTCGCCGTCGCGCCGACGAGCCGGCGGCCACCCGGTCCCGCGCCCGGTCGGAGGCGGTCGAGCCGAGCCGGTCGCGGCGCCGCCGGGCGGACGACGAGGTCGACGCCGCGCGGTACGCCACCACCTCCCGCCGACGCGCCGACGAGCCGGAGGAGCCGTGGACCAGCCCGCGCCGGTGGGAGGCCGGCGAGCCCGTGCCGGTGGAGCCGATCTCGGCCGGTCCCGTCTCGGCCGGCCCGGTCTCCGGCACGCCGATCTCCGCGCAGCCGCGCAGCGGCGCCGGCCGGCACAGCGCCGAGGAGGACGTGCCGGAGGAGCCGGACTACTGGCGGCCGCCGGCCCGGTACGCGCCGGAGCCGCCCCCGGTGCCGGTCGACGACACCCCGACCCTGGTCGACCTCGCGTCGCGGCGGGCCCGACGGGCGGCCGGCGAAGGCCGGTCCGGCCGGCGGAAGCGGGCCAACGCCAACGCCGACGCGGTGGACGGGGCGTACTGGGCCGGGCTGCGGGGTGAGGCGAAGTGATGCGGACGACGGTGCCGCCGGTCGCCTGCGTCGGCGAGCCCCGCCTGACCGCCGGCTTCGCGGAGTTCGGCCGGCTGGACCACGCCGCGCACGAGGAGGTGCACGGCCCGCTCGGCCCGATGGAGCCGGCGAGCCTGCTCCGCCTCGCCGAGGGCATCCAGCTCAAGGGCAAGGGCGGGGCCGGCTTCCCGTTCGCCCGTAAGCTGCGCGCCGTGCTGGAGTCCTGCGAGCGGCAGGACCTGAGCGCCGTCGTGGTGGTCAACGCCACCGAGGGCGAGCCGGCCAGCTGGAAGGACAAGGTGCTGCTCACCCGGGCCCCGCACCTGATCCTCGACGGCGCGGCCCTGGCCGCGTACGCCCTGGACGCCGACGAGATCGTGCTCGGCGTCGCGGACGACGGGGTGGGGCGGGAGTCGCTGATGGACGCCCTCGCCGAGCGCCGGATGCCGGTGCCGACCACCATCGTGACCGTCCCGCACCGCTTCATCTCCGGCGAGGGCGGCGCCCTGGTCAACGGGATCAACGGGCTGCCGCACATCCCGCCCGGCACCAAGAAGCGCGCCAGCGACTCCGGCGTCAGCGGGCTCCCGACCCTGCTCTCCAACGCGGAGACGTACGCCCAACTGGCCGTCGCCGCCCGGCTCGGCCCGTACGAGTACGCCGCCCTCGGCACCGACGACGAGCCCGGCACCGTGCTGCTCACGGTGACCGGCGCGGCCGGTCGACCGGCGGTCGTCGAGTGTGCCGCCGGCACCCCGCTGCGCGACATCCTCGACCTCTGCGAGGTGCCCGACGGGCCGGGCATCCTGACCGGCGGCTACCACGGCAAGTGGATCACCGCGGAGGCGGCGGACCGGGCGGAGATCTCCCGCAAGGGGCTCGCCGCCGTGGGCGGCACGCTGGGCGCGGGGATCATCATTCCGCTCGGCGTCGACACCTGCCCACTCGGCGAGGCCGCCCAGGTGGTGCGCTACCTCGCCGGTGAGTCCGCCGGCCAGTGCGGGCCCTGCAAGATGGGCCTGCCCGACCTGGCGCGCGCGGTCGACCTCGCGGTCGCCGGCAGCCAGCCGGCCGACGTCGTCCGGGCCGCCGCCGGCGAGGTGAAGGGCCGCGGGGCGTGCAGCCACCCCGACGGGACGGCCCGGTTCGCGCTCTCCGCGATCGAGGTCTTCGCCGAGGACCTGCGCCTGCACTCGACCGGCGAGGGGTGCGGCCGGCGGGTGAAGGCCGTGATGGGGCTACCCGGCGCGCCCGACGCGAACCCGCAGAAGCTGACCCTCGACTGGTCCCGCTGCGACGGTCACGGACTCTGCGCGCACGTGGTGCCCGACTTCATCCGGCTCGACGGCAACGGCTACCCGGCCTTCCCACCGACCCCCGTGCCGACCTGGCTGCGGGAGGGCGCGATGAAGGCGGTCAAGGTCTGCCCGGAGCTGGCCCTGCGGCTGGCCCGGGCCGAGTAGCGGCCACCCTCCTCACCCGCGCCGCCCCACCTCCCCGACGATCAGGCGGTTGTGGTGGTGGGGCGGGTCAGGCGCCCGGGGTGAGGCGGTCGGCGCCGAGCTTGTCGCGAAGCACCTCGGGCACGACGACCGAGCCGTCGGGCTGCTGGAACTGCTCCAGGATCGCCGGGAAGAGCCGGCTGGTCGCCAGCGCCGAACCGTTCAGCGTGTGCACGAAGCGGGTCTGCTTGCCGCCCGGCTCCCGGTAGCGGATCGCCGCCCGGCGGGCCTGGTAGTCGCCACCCCAGGAGACCGACGAGACCTCCTTGTACTTGCCGGTGCTCGGCATCCAGACCTCGACGTCGAGGGTCTTCTTCATCGACGCGCTGGAGTCGCCGGCCGCGAGCAGGCTGGTCTGGAAGTGCAGGCCGAGCTTGCCGACCAGGCCCTCCACGTGCGCGACCATCGACTCCAGCGCGGCGTCGGCCTGCTCCGGCAGGGTGAACTGGAAGATCTCCACCTTGTTGAACTGGTGGCCGCGCACCGTGCCGCGCTCGTCGGAGTGCGAGCCGGCGGCCTCGCGCCGGTAGCACGGCGTGTAGGCGAACGCCTTCAGCGGCAGCTTCGCGGTCTCCAGGATTTCGTCCTGGTAGGCGCCGAGGATCGCCGTCTCCGCGGTGGGCAGCAGGAACTGGCCGCGCGGGGCGGACTGCATGTCCAGGTGGTAGACGTCGTCGTAGAACTTCGGGAACTGGCCGGCCGCGAAACCGGCGCTGTCCAGCAGCAGGTGCGGCGGGAGCAGGAACTCGTAGCCGGCCTGGATGTTCTGCTCGATCAGCCAGTTGACCAGCGCCCACTCCAGCCGGGCACCGAGACCCGTGTACATCCAGAAGCCGGAGCCGCCCAGCTTGACGCCCCGCTCGTGGTCGACCAGGCCGAGCGCCCGGCTCAACTCCACGTGGTCGCGGACCTTCTCGATGGCCGGCTGCTCGCCGAAGGTCCGGACGACCCGGTTGGCCTCCTTGCCACCGGCGACCACGTCGTCGGCGGGCAGGTTGGGCAGCTCGCTCATGGTGGTGCGCAGCCGGGACTGCACCTCGTCCAGCTCGGACTCCAGCTGGGCGAGCTGCTTGCGCTCGGCATCGGCCGCACCGACCTGCGGCTCCACGCCGGCCCGCTTCGCCTCCGCGTACGCCCGCGCCTCCGCCTTGCGGCGCTGCCGCTCGGCGTCGATCTCCGTGATCAGGGCGCGGCGCTCCTGGTCGAGCCGCTGGATCTCGTCCAGGGCCCGGTTGACCTCGGCGGGATCCAGTCGCTTCGCCAGCGCGGTCGCCACCGCCTCGCGATCCTTCCGGATCAACTCCATGTCGAGCATGCTGCTCCGTACGCCTCCGTCCGGGGGTCTGGTGGACCCCCAGATGCTACCGCCGGCCCCGTCCACACCCGGACGCACCGTCGATCGCCGGCCCGGACCGTGGAGGGCGACCGGGTGCCGGCGCCCCGGACCGCCCTCCACCGCAACCGCTCAGAGGCGGATGGGCATCAGGATCGAGAAGGTGCCCTCGTCGGCGCGGCTGCGGATGGCCAGCGGGGCGATCGGGCCGTCGAGCTCCAGCACCAGCTGCCCGTCCCCGGCGACGTCGAGGGCGTCGAGCAGGTAGCGGCCGTCGACGCCGACCCGCACCCCGGCCGTCGACTCGTCCGGGCCGAGCACCCGCAGCCCGCCCTCGTCGGCGCCGAGCACGGTCACCAGGTAGGTCCGCCCGTCGTGCTCCCGCGCCACGGTCGGGGCGTCGGGGGCGCGCAGTGCGGCCCGTAGGGCGGCGGCGTCGACCGGGAAGCGGTGGGCCGGCGGCTCGCCCCCGGCGCGGGGCAGCAACCGGCGGTAGTCGGGGAAGTCGTCCGGCATCGTCGCCGCGTCCAGCGGGGTGCCGTCGACCGTGACCGTCACCCGGTCCGCGGCGACCACCGCCGTCACCTCGGCGGCCTGCCCACCCGCCAGGCGGAGCCGGACCGCGTCGACGGCGGCGGCGGGGAGCAACGCCCGCACCGGGGGGCCGTCGACCGTGGCGGCGGCCCGGGCCACCGCGAGTCGGTGCCGGTCGGTGGCGACCAGCCGTACGCCGTCGGGCTCGACGTCGAGCAGGACGCCGCCGAGCACGGGCAGGTCGGGGTCGGTGCCGACGGCGAACCGGACGGCGTCGACGGCGCGCGCCAACTCGGCGCGGGACAGGACGAGACGGGTGGACATCGTGGGCTCCTCGGAGTCGACCAGGGTGCGGATCCGGGAGAGCTCGCGGCGGGCGTCGGCGAGACCGTCCTCCAGCCGGCGCAGGTGCGCGTCGAGCAGGCGGTGCACGACCGCCGGCCCGGACCGGACCGCCGAGGCGATCTCGGCGACCGGCATGCCGACCCGGCGCAGGCCGGCGACCAGCCGGGCCGGCCGCACCTGGTCGTCGGTGTACCAGCGGTAGCCGGTCACCGGGTCCACCAGGGCCGGCACCAGGACCCCGGCCGAGTCGTAGAACCGCAGGGCGCTGACCGTCAGGCCGCTGGCCCGGGCCAGCTCGCCGATGCTGTGCAACTCGCTCTCCACGATCGCCGATCCTGTGGTCTCGACCAGGTCGAGGGTCAAGCCGCCGGGGTTTCCAGCACGCGGAAGGTGATCCCGGCCCGGGTGAGCCGGTCGAGCAGCGCCTCGCCCATCGCGGTCACCGGGGTGACCTGGCCGGCGGTGGGCGGAAGGTCGTCCAGGGCGAGGCAGAGGGCCGACTCGGCGAGCATCTTCGCGGTCTCGTCGTATCCGGGGTCACCGCCGGCCACCTCGGTGTGCACCCGCCGGCCACCGCCCGCGCCGATGAACCGGACCCGGAACCACGACCGGGCCCGCTGCTGCGGCGTGGGACCCTGCCCGGAGGCGAGCCGCCCGAGCAGCCAGCGCCGGGCCGGCGGCACCCGCACGAGGCCGGCCACGGCGCCGAGCCCGGCCGCCCCGACCAGCACGGTCGGCAGTCGCCGCACCGCGGCGAAGTGCCGGTAGCGGAAGTCGGGCCCGTACTCGGGACCAGCGGCCGCCGAACGCCGGACGATCTGCGGGTCGATGGTGGGCAGCGGCACCGTCCACATGCCCAGCTCGGCGGAGCGGGCGAGCCGGCCGGCCACCGCGCGGACCCGCCGGTCCGGCGGCCGGGGCTCGACCGCGCGGCGCTCCCGGGCCGCGCGGCTCGCCTGCGCGGCACGGGAGAAGGCGGTGAGCGCCGAATGGTACGTCCCGGCGGAGAAGCGGCCGCCGGCCCGCACGAACCCGTCGACCGTGATCGCGGCGTCGGCGGGGAGCTGCCGGACGGTGAACCAGGCACCGAGGTCGTGCGGGATGGAGTCGAAGCCGCAGGCGTGCACCAGTCGCGCCCCGGTGCGGACCGCCTCGGCGTGGTGGCGCAGGTACATCAGGTCCACGAACTCGGGCTCGCCGGTGATGTCCAGGTAGTCGGTGCCGGCGCGGGCACACGCGGCGACCAGCGGCTCCCCGTGGTGGATGAACGGCCCGACCGTGCTGGCCACCACCCGGCTGCTCTCCGCGACGGCCCGCAGCGAGTCGGCGTCGGTCACGTCGGCGGTCACCACGGGCAGCTCGGCCAGCGTCGGGTCGACGGCGGCGAGTCGTTCGCGGACGGCGGCCAGCTTGGCCGGGTCGCGCCCGGCGAGCGCCCAGCGGAGCCCGGTGGGGGCGTGCCGCGCCAGGTAGTCGGCGGTGAGCCCGCCGGTGAAGCCGGTCGCGCCGAACAGCACGATGTCGTACGTCCGCTCCCCGGCCATCCCCGGAGTCTGCCACCTGCCGGTGCGGGCGGCATCCCCTCAGTCCGCCGTACCGGTCCGGTCCACGGCCGACCGGTCCGCCCGCAGCACCTCGCCCGTCTCGACCAGCTGTTTGGCCTGCCGCAACGCGCGGCCGACGAGCCGACCCGGGTCGTCGCCGACCAGGTGCGCGGCGAGGCCCGGCGGCGCCACTCCGGGCCGGGAGCGGGCCGCGAGCTCGGTGCCCCGGCCGCCGGGCGCCGGGTGTACGCGCACCTCGACCGCGTCGCCGAGCCGCCGCAGCGGCTCCGGCCACCGCCCGTCGGGCAGCACCTCGCCGGGTGGCCGACCCACCGTCACCACCTGCCAGCGGTTCGGATCCCGCCGCTGGGCGGCGTGGTCCGGACGCCGGGGTACGACCAGCGCCCGGACCACCGCCCCGGCGACCGCCGACCCGACGAGGGCGAGTGCCGGCCCGGTGAGCCGTCCGGAACCTCCCACCCGTCCCTCCCTCGGCGGTCTGCGGTGTTCCGCGTACCCCGATGGTCGGCCCGGCACGGGTGAAACCGGCTCGCCCCGAAGGGGTGAACCTCCGCCGGCCGGGTAACCGGCCGCCGACCGGGGGAGGAACGACCTCGTGGGGGTGGGGCCGGGTGACGGAGCGGCAGAGCGGGGCACGGGTGGCGGCGGCGCGGGGCACGACCGGGCCGCCGCTGCTCGCCTCCCGGCTGAACCCGCCCGCCCTCCCCGAACCGGTGCTCGCCCGGCCGCGGCTGCTGAGCCGCCTGGACGCCGGCAGCGCCGGCCCGGTCACGCTGGTCCGAGCGCCCGCCGGATGGGGCAAGACCACCCTGCTCGTCTCCTGGACCCGGCTGGTCGGCGGCAGCGCCGGCGAGGGCGCCGAGGTGCGCGCCGACGGCAGCCTCGGCCACGGTCCCGGGCCGACGCCGGCGTGGGTGTCCGTCGAGGTGGGCGACGACGGCGACCGGCTCTGGTCGTATCTGGCCGCGGCGCTGCGCGCCACCACCGACCCGGCCCTCGATCCGCTGGACGCCCCGGTGCCGGACCGGGCGCCGCGCCCGGACCAACTGGAGCTGCTGGCCGCCGCCCTGGCCGCCCGCGAACAGCCGGTGCTGCTGGTCCTCGACGACCTGCACCGGGTCACCGACCCGGCGGCGCTGAGCGGGCTGGAGTTCCTGCTCCGCCACGGGGAGCAGCGGCTGCGCCTGGTCGTCGGCGCGCGGGCGGGGTTGCCGCTGGCCGTGCACCGGCTGCGGTTGGCGGGCGAGCTGACCGAGATCGGCCCGGACGAGCTGGCGTTCACCGACGACGAGGTGGCCGACCTGCTCAGCGCGCACGGGGTGCGGCTGCCCGCCGTCGCGGTGCGCCGGCTGCGTGAGCGGACCGGTGGCTGGCCGGCCGCGCTGCGGTTCGCCGCGCTCGCCCTCGACCGGCAGCCGGACCCGGCGCGCTGGGTGGGCCAGTTCGGTGGCGACCAGCCGGAGATCGCCGGTTACCTGCACGAGGAGGTGCTGGCGGCGGTCGACCCGGGGGCCCGGGAGCTGCTGCGGCGTACGGCCCTCGCCGAGACGGTCTGCGCCGACCTGGCGGACGCCTTGACCGGCGGCGTCGACGCCGAGCGGGTCCTGTCCGACCTGGCCGGCGACGGCGGGCTGCTGAGCCGCGACGACAGCCGGCCACCCTGGTACCGCTGCCATCCCCTGCTGACCGACCTGCTCCGGGCGGAGCTGGCCCGGCTGCCCGCCGACGAGCTGCGCGAGCTGCACCTGCGGGCCGCCGGCTGGTACGCCGACAACGGCCGCCCGGCCGACGGGCTGCGGCACGCGCTGTCGGCGGGGGACTGGGACCGGGCGACCGAGCTGTTCGTCGCGCGGTGGCCGGAGCTGGCCCCGTACGACGGGAGCGGGACCTCGGTGCCGGCGCCGGCCGCCCCGCCGCCGGAGGCGATCCGCCGCGACCCCGAGTTGGCGCTGGCCTGCGCCGCGGAGCGGGCGCACGCCGGTGACGTCGCGGCCGCCGGCGGGTACCTGCGCGACGCCGCCGCGCAGGCGGGCACCCTGCCGACGCCGCGCCGGGACCGGTTCCTGCGGTTGGCGACCGCGCTGGAACTCACCCTGGCCCGGTTGACCGGCGACCACAGCGAGGTACGCGCGGCGGCGGCCCGCCTCGTGCGGACGCGGAACGCCCCAGCGACGGCCCCCGCCGAGGGCGGCGCGACCGGCGGACCGCGTCCGGGGGGTGCGACCGGCGAACCGGTCCCGGCGGCACCCGGCACGGCCGGCGTGGGGCCTCGGGGCGGCGCCACCGACGACGCGGACCTGCGCGCCTTCGCCGGCACGGCGCTGGGCCTGACCGAGCTGGCCGACGGGCAGCTGCCGGCGGCCCGGTTCGCCCGGGCGTCGGCGGCGGCCCGGGAGGCCGGGCGACCGCGTACGGAGCTGGTCGCGGCGAGCCGCTCGGCGCTGCTGCACGCCCTGCATGGGGAGCTGCGCGCGGCCGAGGCGTCCGCCCGGGCGGCGCTGGCCATGCCGCCCTGCCACGGGTGGGCCTGTCGGCTCGACTGCGGCTACGCGTACCTGGCGCTGGCGGTGGTGGCCCTGCACCGGGACCAGCCCGAGGAGGTCGTGGCGAACCTGGCCCTCGCCGCACCGGCGATCGGCGGGACGGAGCCGGACGACGTGCCGCCCGGCGCGCAGCCGTCGAGGGCCGAGACCGCCGCCGAGGCGGTGGCCGCGCTCTGTCGCGCCCTGCTGCGGCACGACCAGGGCGACCCGGCCGCCGGCCAGCGGCTGCTCGTCGAGGCGCGGGGCCGGATCGCGGACCTCCCCGCCGCCGCGGAGTTGGCGCACCGGCTGCTCGCCGCGGAGGCGGACCTGCGCGCCGCCCGGGGCGACGTCGACGGCGCGCGGGAGCTGCTCACCGACCGGGTACGCGACGGGATCGAGCCGCTGGCACCGCTGGTGGTGGCCCTCGCCCGGGTGGAGGCTCGGGCCGGGGACCCGCGAGCCGCCGGCCGGAGCCTGCCGGACTGGTCGGCGCCGGAGGCGGCGGACTGGCCCCTGCCGGTGCGCGTCGAGGCCGGCCTGCTCGACGCGGTCCTGGCCCGGGACGGCGGGGACGAGCGGCGAGCCGGCCGACTCCTGGAACAGGTCCTCGACCTGGCCGGCCCGGAGGGTCTGCGGCGCGTCTTCACGCACGCCGAACCGGCCGTACGGGACCTGCTCGCCGCGCATCTCGACAGCGGCACGGCCCACTGGCCGACCGTGAGCGACCTGGTGCGCGGTGCGGACGAGCCGGCGGAGCGGGGGCCCGCCGAGGCGCCCCCGGCGCTGAGCGAGCCGCTGACCGAGCGGGAGCTCACCATCCTGCGTTACCTGCAGAGCATCCTGTCCAACGTGGAGATCGCCAGCGAACTGTCGCTGTCGGTCAACACGGTCAAGACCCACGTCCGCAACATCTACCGCAAGCTCGACGCGACCCGCCGCCGCGAGGCGGTACGGCGGGCGCGCGAGCTGCGGCTGATCTGACGCCGGTCCCGTCCCGGTCGCCGTCGGCGGCGCCGACCCGAGCCGCCGCCGACGGCGTTGCCTCAGGTGCCGGCGGCGGCGTCGACGGCGGCGAGCAGGTCGGGCAGCGCGTGCCCGCCGTCGTGGCGCACGTCGTTGACGAAGAGCGTCGGGGTGCCGTTGACCCCGCTGCGGATGCCGCCCACGAAGTCCCGCCGCACCCGGTCGGCGTGCGCCTGACGCTCCACCTCGGCGCCGATCTCGTCCGGTGGCAGGCCGAGCTGCTCCACCCCGAGCGACAGGTGCACCGGGTCGAGCTGGTCCTGGTGCTCGTAGAGCCAGTCGTGCATCTCCCAGAACCGGCCCCGCACCCCGGCCGCCTCGGCCGCCTCGGCCGCGCTCTCCGCGTACGGGTGCACGTTGGCGATGGGGAAGTACCGGTACACGAGCCGCACCGTCCCCTCCCGCTGCCGGAGCATCTCCCGCAGGTTCGGGTACGCCGCACCGCAGTACTGGCACTGGAAGTCGCCGTACTCGACGATCGTCACGGGCGCGTCCACCGCGCCCCGGATGTGGTCGCTGTCGCTCACCGGCGTCCGCAGCCGGGCGGTGACCTGCAGTGGCGTGGTCATCGGGCCACCACCCGCCGTTCGTCGGCCAACCGCTGCAACGCGTCCAGGATGCCGTCCACGCCGGGGTTGACGTCGCTCGGGGAGAGGTGACTCCAGGCGACCCGGCCGTCCGGGTCGAGCACCACCAGCGCCCGCGCCGCCTCGCCCCGCACGGTGTACGCGCCGTACGCCCGCGCCACCTCGCCCTTGGGCTCGAAGTCGGACAGCAGCGGAAATTCGATGCCCTGGCTGGCCGCGAACGCCCGGTGCGACCAGAGGCTGTCCACCGAGATGCCCAGCACGGCGGCCCCGTAGCGGTCGAGCTCCGGCATCGCGGCCTGGTAGAGCGCCATCTGGTCCCCGCAGACGGGACTCCAGTCGGCCGGGTAGAAGGCGAGCACGACCGGTCGCCCGCGGTGGTCGCCGGGGCCGGTGCGCCGCCCGTCCGGGGTGGCCGGCAGCAGGAAGTCCGGCGCCGGCCACCCCGGGCTGATCAGCCCAGTCGGATCAGTCATGACTCCCACGCTCGCGCGTGGTGGGGTGAGGCCGGCTCACCCCACCCGGGTGGTTCAGCGCAGCACCGGGGCGACGGCGATTTGGTTCTGCACCTCCCGGATGCCCGGCGCCGACCAGGCCACCCGCTCCACCTCGGCGCGCTCGGGCATCGAGTGCACCAGGCCGGAGAGCAGCACGGTGTCGCCGTGCACGCGTACGGTGACCCGCTCGGCCTCGGTGGCCCGGCTCCGGGCGAGCGCGTCGACGATCCGCTCGGCCAGGTCGTACCCGTCGGCGCTCGCGGTCGGCCGGACGGTGATGCCGTTGCTGACCCCGCGTACGCCGGTCAGCCGGCTGACCACCCGTTCGGCGGCCCGCCGTTGGTACTCCCACTCGACCTCGCCGTGCATCGTCACCCAACCGCCGGAGACGGTCACCTGCAACTGCTCCACCGGCACGAACGCGTCCCACTCCAGCGCGTGACCCACGGCGGCGGCGACGTCCGGGTCGGCCTGCTCCGCCCCGCCGGGCAGCTGCACCGTCAGGTCGTTGGCGACCGCCCGGACGCGGGCCACCCGGTGCGCGGCGCGTTCGGCGGCCCACTTCTTCGCGTAGCTGTCCACCCGCCCGGCCAGGGTGACGACCCCCTCGGCGACGGTCACCCCGATCTCGTGCGGCCGTACCCGCGGCTCCCACGTCAGCTCGTCGAGGACGTCGGACTGGATGTCCTGGTCGGTGCGGCTGGTGGTTTCGGTGGCCATCTGCCCCTCCTCCGGTCGCGGCGGGCGGCGCGGGCGCGCACGCCGCCTGCACCGATCCTGTCGCCGGGCGGGGTGACCGCCCCTCGTCCGGAGGGGGTGAGCCGTCGCGGCACGGGGCCCCGGGGCGCGATCCCGGACGAGGACGGCGGCTCGGGTGATCATGGGTCAGTGCCGGCTCGTAGGCTCAGCCGGGTCCCACCCCAAGGAGGTACGACATGGGTCCGATCAGGACGGCCTATCTCACCGCCGCGCACTCGGCCGTACGACTGCTGGACGATCCCGCCGTCGCCGCCCGCTGGGACGCTCCCAGCGCGCTCGCCGAGTTCGGCGTCGCCGGGCTCGCCGGCCACCTCGCCTCGCAGGTGTTCCAGCTCCAGACGGTGCTCGCCGAGCCGGTCCCGGATGGTCAGCCGGTCGGGCTCCTCGACCACTACGTGCCCGCCCGCTGGATCGGCGCGAGCGTCGACGACGAGGTGAACGTGGGCATCCGCCGGGTCGGTGAGGCGATCGCGGCGGAGGGGTCGGCTGCGCTGGTCGCCCGTACGGCCGCGGCGGTCGACGAGCTGGCCCAGGTCCTCGCCGCCGAGCCTGCGGACCGGGTCGTGCACCTGGCCCGGGGTCCGTGGTCGCTGACCCTGGACGACTACCTGACCACCCGGCTCATGGAGATCGCGGTGCACTCGGACGACCTGGCGGTCAGCGTCGGCGTGCCGACCCCGGAGCTGCCGGCCGACGTGCTCGACCCGGTGCTGTCGCTGCTCGCCCGCCTGGCCGTACGCCGGCACGGCCAGCCGGCGGTGCTGCGCGCCCTGACCCGCGCCGAACGCGCCCCCGAAACCATCACCGCCTTCTGACCCACCCCCACCCCCACCCCCCTCTCCCGCCCGCCCACCCTCCCGCCCTCCCGCCCTCCCGCCCGCCCACCCTCCCGCCCACCCACCCTCCCGCCCACCCACCCGGCCCGGCCCGATGATCAAGAGGTTCGCGTCATCGTTGATCTCCAACGTGACGCGAACCTCTTGATCATCAGGGGGGCGGAGCGGGAGCGGGTGGGGGAGCGGGGAAGGGCGGGGGGAAGGGTCAGTCCTGGGAGATGGGGGAGTTGGGGCGGTCCACGTCGACGAACTCGATGTCGTCGACCGCGGTGTCCTCGCGGCTGCCCGCGGCGCGGGCAGCCGTGCCGGCGGCCCAGCCGATCGCGGCACCGACCAGCGCGGCGCTGACCAGCAGCGTCCAGGGCAGGGCCGGCCGTCGACCGGCGAGCGCCTCGAACGCCAGGGTGGCGCGGCGGCGGGCCTCGTCGGCGGCGGAGCCGACCAGGTCGCCGGCCTCGTCGCCCAGGCGGTGACCGCCGCGGCGCGCCGACCGGGCGGTGTCCCGCACGCTGTCCCCCGCGGAGCCGACGACGGACACCAGGTGCTGCCACGCCTGGTCGGCGGTCCGCTCGGGCCTGCTGCGGCGGTCCAGCAGGTGAGTTCCGAACATCGTGTTACCTCCTCGGGTGCCGAAGTCGACGGCCTCTTCGGACGTCGGCGTCTGTCCCGCACGTCACGGTCCGACCACCGGCCAGTGCCCCGAGCGTCACCGCCGCAAACCCGCCGCCCAGGCGGATGCTCTCAGTGCAGCACGACGACGGCCGCTCCGCGGGCGAAGTCGTCGTCATCGTCGTCGTCACCGCCGCCGAAACCACAGGCCAGTACGAGGGCGAGCAGGGCGCCGACACCGGCGAGCGTCGCGAGTCGCTTGATCATCGATGGTCCTCTCCGTAGCGGTGAGCTTCCGTGGCCGATGCTAGGCAGCGCGGGCAATTCCGCAGGTGCGGACGAGGGCCGGACCAGGGCCTTCAGGACTGCCCCGGCGGGAGGTTCCGGGACGGGACGTGCCGTTTCCGCCCGAGTGGCCGGCACCGGTTACCCTGGGGCGGCGACGCGTCGGTCCGACGGATCGTTGAACGAACAGACGAAATGAAAACTCCGGACAAGGGCGACAAATGGTGCCCTGATCCGCGAATTGCTCATCCCGAGGGGTGGCGACCGAGGCCGTTGGAGGAATACTCTCGGTCGCGGCCCGCGTACTGATGAGACGCCCGGAGAACGGGCGGGTGGAGGTGCTCGCGTGAGCCTGTCGATCGTGAAGTCGGTTCTGTCCGGTGGTGTGGTGGAGATCGCCCCGCGTGGCGAGATCGACGTCGACACCGCGTACGAGGTGCGCGAGGCGATTGCCGAGGTGCTCGCCAAGGGACATCCGACCCGCATCGAGCTCAACATGCGGCTCGTCACCTTCATCGACTCCGTGGGCATCAGCGCGATGGTCGCCGGGTTCCAGACCGCCGAGGTGAGCGGCGTCAAGCTGGTCGTCACCGAGCCCAGCCGGTTCGTGCACCGGCAGCTCTGGGTGACCGGCCTGCTCGGCCTCTTCGGCGCGCCCGAGCCCTACTACGCGGGCGCCCCCGCGCCCGAGGTGCTCCCCGGCGCCTGACGCCCCGCCGGTCCCGCTCCGGCCGGACCACGCAGGTCCGCGCCGGCCGTACAACCCCGTACCTCCACTGCCGACGCTGCGCGCCCCGGTGACCGGGACCCGACGTCCGGGCTCGGGTCGCCCACCGTCCGGGCGTTGCCAGCGCGCCGGCCGTACGCGACGATCGGGCGATCGACGGCGGTGAGGGAGACGGTGTGCTCAGGCGGGATTCCTTCAGCTACACCGTCCAGGCGCGCTGCGCCCGGGACGACGCGGTGGCACTGCTCAGTGACCTCGGCCGGCAGGGCGACCTGCATCCGCTGATCGTGCGCGTGCGGCAGGTGCCGCCGCGGCCGGGCGCGCGGGCCAGCTACGTCATCAACGACCGGCTGGCCGCCGGACCGGTGCGCTTCCGTACGACCTACCGGGCGGACGTGCTGGTGATCGCCGACGACGAGATCGTGACGGTGGCCCGGCAACGGCCGGCCACCACCGTGCGCAACCACACCCGGCTGCGCGAGGAGCCGGGTGGGCTGGTGCGGATCGACGTCGAGATCACCCTCACCGCCCCGGCGCCACTGTTCGGGTACGCCTTCCGGCAGGCCCGGGCGGCGCACCTGGCGCTGGCCGCCCGACTGGGCGCGCTGCTGGACCGCGACCCCGGCCCGGCCACCGCCGACTGACGCGCCGACGTCGGGTGGCCCACGACGGCCACCCGACGTCCCGCGATCAGTACACCGACAGGTGCACGTGGTTGGTGTGGTCGCTGGACGGGTCTCCGCCCGCCCCGCTGTACGACTTCCAGCCGCTGCTGGGCAGCCAGATCTGCCGGTACCAGATCACGTAGAGCACGGCGAGCCGGTCGGCGTTGCGGATGAAGTACGCCGCCAGGTTGTTGCCGTACGTCTTGTCGCCGCCGGTGGCGTCGCCGCCGAAGCCGTTCTTCTGGGCCGCGAAGTCGCAGGCGCGCCCCTTCGGATGCTCACCGGAGCCGCCGCTGCGGTGACAGGAGACGTAGCGTGTGAAGCCGGCCGCCTTGGCCTGGTTGAGCGCGTGAAGCATGCGCGGCGTGATGCAGCCGGTCGCCGGGGTGGGGTCGTTGACGCTGCACGACTCGGAGGGCCACGAGCCGTCGGAGTTGCGCGGGGCCGGCCTGGCCGTCGCCGACGAGGTGCCCCGGTTGGAGGTGTCGACGGTGGTGGCCGCGCGGTTGTTGGCGACGGTGAGGGCCCGTTCCGCCTGTTCCTTCCGCTTGGCCATCACCGCGACCTGCTTGCGCTGCTCGCGGATCTCACCGTCGAGCGCGGTGCGGGTGCGGGTCACCTCGTCGCGGGTCTCCAACAGGTCGCGCAGCACCCGGTCCTCGTTCGCGGCGACCGCGTCGAGGGCCGCGGCCCGGTCCATGAAGCCGTCGGGCGTGTTGCTGTTGAGCAGCGCCGACACGGCCCCCAGCCGGCCGGTGCGGTAGGCCACTCCGGCGATCTCGCCGACCTTCTGGCTGCGGTGGTCCAGCTCCGCCTCGGTGGTCTTGAGCTGGGCGGTGAGCTCACCCTGCCGCTTGACCGACCGGTCGAGGGCGGTCTTCGCGTCCAGGTAGCCCTTGCTGGCCGCTTCGAGTTGGGCGCGCAGGGCGGGCGTGCCGCCCTCCTCGTCCTGGCCCGGTGCGGCGAGCTGGCCGACCGGGGGAGCGGCGGTGGCGGCGGTGCCGGGGCTTGTCGCGACGCCCAGGGCGAGCGTGGCGACGATCAGGGCCGCCGTGCGGGCGGCGCGTCGTCGTACGGGTGCCACTACTGGCATGCACATGTCCTTCCGTCAGCCGCCGACCGGGTTAGCTGACGGGTTCGGGACGGAAGATCCCTACCGCTTGCGCGGATGCACCCCACGAACGTGGTTCCCCGGCTCGCCGCGTCGGGCGATTAGGCGACGGCCACCGCCGGCGCCGGTGGGCGCCACCTGCCGGAGGCCGGAGCCGAGACTACCGGTGCCACCGGGGTCCGTGCAGCAGATGTGACTGACGGTGTCGACGTGGCTACGGCAAATTCCGGCATAACTGGACAATACACACCCAGATTTAAGGTTGTGCTCATTACCACTCAACCGACCCGCAGGCCCCAGCAGCCGCACCGGGCTCGATCTGCAACGTGGCGTGCTCGATGTGGAAGTCCTCGTGCAGCGCGGTCCGCGCGGCGGCGAGCACCGTCCCCACGTCGGCCCCTGGGCACATCGTGAGGTGCGCCGAGGCCACCTCCATGCCCGAGGTGAGCGTCCAGACGTGCAGGTCGTGGACGCCGGCCACGCCGGGCACGGCGGCCAGCCGATCGTGCACGGCGGTCACCTGCAGGTGCTTCGGTGCGGCCTGGACCAGGATGCGGACCGCCGCGCGCCCGAGCCGCCAGGTGCGCGGCAGGATGAACACGCCGATCGCGACCGCGACGACCGGGTCCGCCCACCACCAGTCGGTCACCGCGATCAGCGCCGCCGCCCCGATCACGCCGAGCGAGCCGAGCAGGTCGCCGAGCACCTCCAGGTAGGCGCCCTGGAGGTTGATGCTCTCGCGCGCCCCCGGCCGTAGGAGGGCGAAGGCGACCACGTTGGCGAGCAGGCCCAGCGCGGCGACGACGAGCATCGGCCCGGCGAGCACCTCCGGTGGGTCGCCGAAGCGGCCGACCGCCTCGACCACCACGTAGACCGCGACGCCGGAGAGTAGGACCGCGTTGGCGAGGGCGGCCAGCACCTCGAGCCGGTAGAGCCCGAAGGTGCGCTGCGGGTCCCGGTTGGCGTGCCGGGTCGCGGTGATCGCGGCGAGGGCCATGCCGATGCCGAGCACGTCGGTGAACATGTGCCCGGCGTCGGAGAGCAGGGCCAGCGAGCCGGTGCGCAGCGCCGCCACCGCCTCGACCACCATGAGCCCGCTCAGCAGGGCGAAGGCCGCCCAGAGCCGGCTGCGGTGCTGCTGGGCGGCGTTCGCCACCGACCCGTGGTGGTGGTCATGACCTGCGCCCACGGACCCACCCTCCGACAACGCTCCCGACCGATCCAACTTATGCTCACATCGCTATGTGTGCAAGTGACGGGCCGTAATCACCCACCGGTGACGTCCCACCCCGGTCAGCCCGTCGGGTCGACCGTGGTGAGCCGCTGGGTGGCCCGGGACAGCGCCACATAGAGCGTCCGCACACCCGACCCGGGGTCGGCCCGGATCTCGCTCGGCGCGACCAGCACCACCCCGTCGTACTCCATACCCTTCGCCTCCAGGCTGGTCACCACCTGAAGCCGCGGCGCGCCGAGCGTGCCGAGCCAGCCGGCCACCTCGTCGCGCCGGGCAACCGGCGTGATCACCCCGACGGTGCCCTCGACCTCACCCAGCACCTCCGTGGCAGCCGCCACGGTGGCGCTCGGCAGCTCCGCCGACGGCACGACGAGTTCGACCGGGTCGACCCCGGTCGAGCGGACCGCGGTGGGAAGGCGCAGCTCCGGGTCGACCCGGCGGATCTCGGCGGCCGCGACCGCGAAGATCTCCGCCGAGTTGCGGTAGTTGGTGGTCAGGGTGAACTCGTGCCTCTTGCGGCGGCCCAGCGCCTGGTCCCGCGCCCGGGTCAGCTCCGTCGGGTCGCCCGTCCAGGCGGTCTGTGCCGGATCGCCCACCACGGTCCAGGACGCCAGCCGTCCCCGCCGGCCGATCATCCGCCACTGCATCGGCGAGACGTCCTGCGCCTCGTCGACCACGACGTGCGCGTACTCCCGGTAGTCCTCCGGCCGCTGCCGGGCCGCCTCGCGGGCGGCGCGCTGCCGGTCGGCGAACGTGGTCAGCTCCCGCACGCCACCGGCGAGCTGGAACGGGTCCCGCCGCGCCCGCGCCGGCTGCACCGGCTTGCCGAGCAGCGCGTCCAACTCGTCGAGGAGGGCGATGTCCGCGATGGTCAGCCCCTCGGTGTCCAGCGTCCGGTACGCGGCCTCCAGCAGCCGGATCTCTCGGCCGGAGAGGATGCCGCCGGCGTACCGGCGCAGGCGGTCCGGACGGGCCAGCCAGCCGAGCACGTGACGGGGGTGCAAGCGGGGCCACCAGGCCTTCAGGAACTCCCGGAACTCCGGCCGGTCGGCGATCTCGTCCTCGAAGGCGCGCTGCTCGGGCAGCCGGTCGATCCGCAGCCGGCGGGCCTGCGCCCAGAGCGCGGCGAAGACGCCGTCGAAGCCGGCCCGGCGTACCTCGTTGCGGCGGGCGCCCCGGGGCAGCGCCCGGTCCCGGATCCCGTCCAGTTCCCGGCGGTCCAGCCGGAGCAGCTGCCCCCGGTAGAGCAGGCGCAACTCCGCCGGACCGTCCGGCGCGGCGTCCCGGACCGCCCGCTCCAGCACCCGGCGCATCCGCAGCGACCCCTTCACGGCGGCCACGTCGGGCGGGTCGGTGCGGGTGGCGCTCATCCCCGGGAAGAGTGTCCCCAGCGAGCGCAGGGTGGCCGTGTCCTCGCCGAGCGAGGGGAGCACGGAGGCGATGTACTCGACGAAGACCGACGACGGCCCGACCACCAGGATGCCGCCGCCGGCGTACCGGCTGCGGTCGGAGTAGAGCAGAAACGCCGCGCGGTGCAGGGCCACCGCGGTCTTGCCGGTGCCGGGGCCGCCGGCGACGATCGTCACCCCGGAGCCGGGGGAGCGGATCGCCTCGTCCTGCTCCCGCTGGATCGTGGCCACGATGTCGCGCATGCCCCGCCCGGTGGCCCGCGACAGCGTGGCGAGCAGCGCGCCGTCGCCCACCACCGCCATGTCCGGCGGGGCGGCGCCCGGGTCGAGCAGATCGTCCTCGATGCGGGTGACCCGCTCACCCGTCGACTGGATCATCCGGCGTCGTACGACGCCCAGCGGCTGCGCCGGCGTGGCCCGGTAGAAGGCCGCGGCGGCCGGGGCCCGCCAGTCCACCACCATGCTGGCCGCGTTCTCGTCCCGGATGCCGAGCCGCCCGACGTGCAGCACCTGCCGGTCGCGCAGGTCCAGCCGTCCGAAGACCAGCCCCTCGTGCTCGGCGTCCAGCGCGTGTCGCCGCTGCGCGGCGTGGAAGACCGTCGCGTCGCGTTCGACCAGCGCCCCGAAGTTGCCGACCCGGGCGAGCCGGTAGCCGTCCCGCTCCGCGCGAACCGCGGACTCCCGCAGCTCGGCGAGCCGGGCGTACACCCGGTCGAGATGCCGCTGCTCGGCGGCCATCTCCTGCTCCAGGGTGGTCTGGTCGGTCAACGCGCGCTCCTGATCCCCGTCGGCGCGGGCGCCGCGGAGTTCGCGGGCCGTGCGCCGGGCCAACCGAACGAGGGTACGGCCCCGGTCAGCCGCGCGGCGCCCGAGGTACGTCGGGAAGGCCTGGTCAGGCCGGGGCCCGGTCGGCCGCCGGCGGCGTCCCCGGGGTGGACCCGGCCGGCCCGCCCGGCGCGTCCGGGTCGAGCACCTGCCGGAGGACGGCGCGCAGGGCGTCGTTCACCTCGTCGGGGCGCTCCATCATCAGCATGTGCCCGGCGCCCGGACAGACGGTGAGCTCGGTCGCCGGCAGCGCGGCGGCGATCGACTCGGCGCACGGCGGCGGGGTGAGCCGGTCCCGGTCGCCGACCAGCGCGACGGCCGGTAGGTGGGCCAGCGTCGCCAGGGTCTCCAGCCGATGCTGGGCCCCGATGGAGGCGCGGAATCCGCCGATCGAGCGGAGCGAGGCCCGGGCCACCGCCGAGGTGACCAGGCGGATGTCGGTGGGATCGCAGCGGTCGCCGAAGAGCAGCCACCGGATGCTCGGGCGCAGCGCGCGCAGCAGCGCCCGGGGTGGTCGCCAGGCGCCGCAGCGGGCCAGTACGCCGGCGCCGGTGGTCTCGGCGAGCCGGATCAGCCGGGCGATCCGCGGCGACAGCCCGTAGACGGTGTGGGTGTGCCCCTCGGCGGTGGTCGACACGAAGGCGAGGCCGGCGGTGCGGGCGGCGAAGTGGTCGGGGTGCCGGTGCGCGTACTCCATGATCGTCATGCCGCCCATCGAGTGCCCGACCAGGACCACGCGGCCGGTCGGGGCGATCGCGTCCAGCACCGCGGCGAGGTCGTCGCCGAGCTGGGCGAGGGTGGCCGTGGGCAGCGGCATGCAGCTGGAACGGCCGTGGCCCCGGGCGTCGTACGCCACCAGCCGCACCGACGTGCCGAAGACCTCGTCCAGGGCGGCGAGCTGTCGGTGCCAGCTGCGCGCGTCGAGCGTCCAGCCGTGCAGCAGGATGACGGTCACCCCGGCGTCCGCCGCGCCGGCCACCTCGACGTGCAGGCGCACCCCGTCGGGGAGACGGATCTCCGTCTGCTCCGGCATCGTCACCTCCCCAGGTCGCCCGGATCGACCACCGGGATACCCGGCGGTAACACCGGCTACCCGCCATGACACCACGCCAACCACGGCGGTGAGAAGATTCGCGACCCGGGCCCCCGCCCGGCCGGTGCCGACCAAGCTGGGTGGATGGGGTCGCCGCAGGCACGGCCGCCCGAGTCGGGCCGCCTCGCCGGTGGCACGCCCCGGGCCGCGCTCGCCGCGCTGTTCGCCGGCAACCGCCGGTTCGTGAGCGGCCGGCCGGTGCACGGCCACGACGTCACCGCCGCCGCCGCGAGCGCCTCCGGCGAGCAGCAGCCGTACGCCGTGCTGCTCGGCTGCATCGACTCGCGGGTGCCGTTGGAGGCGATCTTCGACCAGACCTTCGGGTCGATCTGTGTGATCCGCACCGGTGGTCACGTGCTGGACCGGGCCGTGCTCGGCTCGATCGAGTACGTCGTCGACGCGCTGGGCGTGCCGCTCGTGGTGGTGCTCGGACACGAGCGCTGCGGCGCGGTGGGTGCGGCGGTCGAGGTGGCCCGCGGCGGAGAACGCCCGGACGGGGCGCTCGCCCACCTGGTCGACCAGATCGCCCCGGCGGTCGCGGAGGTGGGCGCCACCGACCCGCGGGTCCACCCGCTGGCCGTCCGGCGGCACGTCCTGCGGACGGTGGCCGCCCTGCGGGTCGAGGAGCGCCTGGCCGGGCCGATCGCCGCCGGCCGGGTGGACGTGGTCGGCGCCCTCTACGACCTCGCCACCGGCGAGGTCCGCCTGCTCAGCTGAGCGGGCCGGCCCGCAGACAGCGAACCGCCCGTCGGGATGTCCCGACGGGCGGTTCGTGCGCGTGAAGCGGGCGGCTCAGGCCTCGAAGACGCCGGCCGCGACCAGGCGCTTCTCGGTCGCGTCCCAGCCGTCGCCGGGGTGCGCGGCGGCCAGGGTGGTGATCTCGGCCCGGATCTTCGCGGCGTGGCCCGCGGCGGCCAGCGTACGGATCTCCTCGACGAAGGCCTCGGAGTCGGTGCGCAGGTGCGCGGTCTTGCCGTTGGTCAGGTTCCGCACGTAGGCGTGCTTGCCGCCGTTGAGCGGGATGAGGTACTTGAACTCGCCCAGCACGCTGAGGGCGCCACCCTGGCCAGCCTGGCCGGCCCGGACGGACGCGCGCGCGGTCTTAGAGGTGTTGCTCGCCACGGAGGTACTCCTTGCAAGACGTACGGGAGGACGAAACGTCCGGGGGCTGTGTGCGGGCGCCACCGTCGTGGTGAGCCCGCGAAGACGTGCGCGGCACAAAGCCGCCGGTGGAACTGTACACGAACACGATGCCTGGCTGGTCATCGCGCTGTCCTGAGAGACAACGGCGCTCACCCGGTCGGCTATTCCGGCGGACTCGCCCGGCGAATTTTCCGATTCCCTGGCGCATCATCCGTCACACAAGTCATCATGTGTAACCAGGAACCGCTCGGGCGTGTGAGGTCGTAGGGGAAGACGCACCTCGCTCTCCGGGAGGTCACCGTGCCAACGCGTGGCGTCGTATACGTCCACTCGACCCCACTCGCCGTGTGCTCACACGTCGAGTGGGCGATCGCGCGCGTCCTCGCCGCGCCGGTCAACCTGCAGTGGACAGCACAGCCCGTCGACCCCGGCGCCCGCCGGGCGGAGTGCGGGTGGACCGGTCGTCCGGGAACGGGCGCCGAGCTGGCTGCTGCCCTCCGGCAGTGGCCCATGATCCGTTTCGAGGTCACGGAGGAGCCGAGTCCGGGAGCCGACGGTGAGCGCTTCATGCACGTCCCGGGGCGCGGCCTGTTCCGCGCCACGGTGGGTGCGGCCGGCGACATCCAGCTCGGCGAGGACCGGCTGCGGACCATCCTGGCGACCGCCCGCGCACCCGAGGCGATCGCGCACGCGCTCGACAAGGCGCTCGGCACCGCGTGGGACGCCGAACTGGAGCCCTACCGCTACGCCGGCGACGGCGCTCCGGTGACGCTGCTCACCCGGGTCGGCTGACCGCCGAGGCCCGTGCCCCACCCGGCGACGGCCACGTGAAGGTCAAGTTGCCCCGATACGCGGAGAACTGGTGGGATGGGCGGCGTGTCGATTCGCCCGCGTCGCGCCGGCATCGCCGTCGCCGCCCTGACCGCCCTGCTGGCTTCCGCGTGCTCGACCGGCCCGGACCCGGCCGACCCGGCCCCGTCCGCGTCGACCTCGGCGCCGACACCCGCCACCTCGTCCGCGGCCGACCCGGCCGCCCGGGCCGCGGCCCTGGTCGCCACGCTCGCCGACGAGGATCTGGTCGGCCAGGTGCTGATGCCCTACGCGTACGGCAGCGCGGCCACCACGGTCTCGCCCGGCTCGGCGGCCGGCAACCGGGCGCTCGCCGGGGTGGACACCCCCGCCGAGATGATCGCCAAGTACCGGCTCGGCGGGCTGATCCTCGTCGGCTTCAGCGCCGACGACCCGACCAAGGCCAACCAGAAGACCACCAACGTCGACAACCCGAAGCAGGTCCACGAGCTGACCAGCGGGCTGCGCGAGGCGGCCGGCCGGCTGCCCACCGGCGCGGCGCCGTTCCTGATCGGCACCGACCAGGAGTACGGCGTGGTGACCCGGATCACCGACGGCGTGACCGCCCTGCCCAGCGCGCTGGCCGCCGGTGCGGCCGGTGACCCGGCGCTGACCGAGGCCGCCTGGCGGGCCGCCGGCGCCGAACTGGCCGCGATGGGGATCAACCTGGACTTCGCCCCGATCGGCGACGTCCTCGCCACCCGCAGCACGGTGATCGGCTCCCGGTCGTTCGGCGCCGACCCGAAGCAGGTCGCCGCCCAGGTGGGCGGTGCCGTGCGGGGGCTCCAGGCCGCGGGGGTCGCCGCCACCGTCAAGCACTTCCCCGGGCACGGGCACAGCGCCGACGACTCGCACAAGGAGCTGCCGGCGCTCACCCAGTCCCGCGCCGCGCTGGGGGCCGGCGCGTGGCCGCCGTTCACGGCGGGGATCGAGGCCGGGACCATGGCGGTCATGTCCGGCCACCTCGACGTACGCGCCATCGACCCGGGCACGCCGGCCACCTTCTCCCACAAGCTGCTGACCGACGTGCTCCGCAAGCAGCTCGGCTTCCAGGGCGTCGTGATCACCGACGGGATGAACATGGCGCCGGCGATGCGCTGGTCGCCGGGGGAGGCGGCGGTGCGGGCGCTGAACGCCGGTAACGACCTGATCCTGATGACCCCGAACGTCACCCAGGCGTACGACGGGCTGCTGGCCGCGCTGCGCGACGGCTCGCTGCCCCGGGCCCGGCTCGTCGACGCGGTGACCCGGGTGCTGACGATGAAGTTCCGGCTGGCCGGCTCCTCGGCGCCGGCGATGTCCACGCTCGACGACCCGGCGCACCGGGCGGCGGCCGAGAAGCTGGCCGGGGCGGCGGTGACCGTGCTGCGCGGCTCGTGCGGCACCACGCCCGTCAAGGGCCCGGTGACCGTCTCCACCTCCGGCGGACGGGACCGGACGCGGGCGCTGCTGACCGACGCCCTGAAGGCGGCCGGGGTGCCGGTGGTGCCCAGCGGCGGGACGGTGGTGCACCTGGTCGGCTACGGCGACGGAGCCTCGGACCTGCGCGCCGACGCCGCGGTGACGGTCGCCATGGACACCCCGTACGTGCTGGGGGACGCGAAGTCACCGAGGCTGCTGGCCACCTACTCGTCCAGCCGGTCGTCCATGACGGCGCTGGCCGCCGTGCTGGCCGGGAAGGCACGTCCCGCCGGCCGCTCCCCGGTCGCGGTGCCGCACCTGCCTGCGACCACCTGCGGCGCCTGAGGGCCGGTCAGCCGGCGGCCACCGACCGGTCAGCCGGCGACCGCGAGCCCCCGGGTCGCGAGCCGGTACGCCGGCAGCACGTCCGTCCGCTCGGTGATCAGGCCCTCGTTGACCGCGAACACCAGCGTCTGGCCCGCCGAGCGGACGGCCAGCGCCCAGTGCCGCGACGACTCCTCGTCGAGCTCGCCGGTCGCCAGCCAGGTGACCTCGGTGGCGTCGAAGGCGCCGGCCCGTACCTCGCGGAACCGCTGGTCGTCGATCGTCTCCCCGCCGCCGGTGACGAACGCCTCCAGCGCGGCCCGTGGCGCGGCGGTCGGTTGGTCGGCCGCCCACACCCGTAGGAAGCCGCCGCCGGCACGCCGGCCGTCCACCTCGCAGCGGGCGGTGGTGCCGCCGCGCTTGGTGAGCGCGTCGCCGACCAGCTCCGCCAGCTCGCCCTCGGGGACCTCGACCGGCTCCGCCGTCCAGCCCGCCGCGAGCGGGAAGCTCACCGGCAGGGCACACGGTGTCCCCGCCCCGCCCGCGGCGCCCTCGGCCGGCGCGGCGGCGATCTCGTCGTACCAGGGCTCGCCGGTCGCCCGCGGCGCCGGATCCCCGGCCGCCCCGGCGGAGCTGTCGTCGGCCCCGCCGCAGCCGGTGAGCACGCCGAGGGTGAGCGCGGCCAGCGCGGCGGCGCAGTTACGTCGGTCCATGTGTCCGCTCCTGGTGATCTTCGGTCGGCACAGCAAACCGGTTCGGGAGCGCGGCGTCAACCGGACGGTCGCCCCCACGCGACGAGGCCCCGCGCTCGACGAGCGCGGGGCCCCGTGGTGGAGCGTCAACGGCCTAGGCGGGGTGGTGGTGAGCCTCCGGGGGGAGGGCGTCAGACCCGCGCGAAGACGAGGGCCACGTTGTGGCCTCCGAAACCGAACGCGTTGTTGAGAGCGGCGGGGATGTCCATGTGACGCGCCTTGTGGGCGGCCACGTCCATCGTGAGGGCCTCGTCGGGATCGTCGAGGTTGATCGTCGGAGGAACGACCCCGTCGCGGATCGCCAGGATGGTGGCGATCGACTCCAGCGCGCCGGCCGCGCCGAGCAGGTGCCCGGTCATCGACTTCGTCGCGGAGAGCACCGGGTGGTCGCCCAGCGTCTTGTGCAGCGCGCCGATCTCCAGCATGTCGCCGACCGGGGTCGACGTGGCGTGCGCGTTGACGTGGACGATGTCCCGCTTGGCGATGTCCGCGTCGGCGATCGCCCGCGAGATCGCCCGGATCGCGCCGTGACCCTCCGCGTGCGGCTGCACGATGTCGTACGCGTCGGAGGTGATGCCGGCACCGGCGAGCCGGGCGTAGACCCGGGCCCCCCGCGCGGCGGCGTGGTCGGCGCGCTCGAGGACGACGATGCCGGCGCCCTCGCCGAGGACGAAGCCGTCCCGGCCCTTGTCCCACGGGCGGGAGGCCCGCTCCGGCTCGTCGTTGCGGGTCGACATCGCCCGCATCGAGGCGAACCCGGCGATGGGCAGCGGGTGGATGACGGCCTCGGTGCCGCCGGCCACCACCACGTCGGCGCGGCCGGACCGGATGATGTCCAGGCCCAGCGCGATCGCCTCCGCGCCGGTCGCGCAGGCACTGGCCACCGAGTGGACGCCGGCCTGTGCCCCGAGCTCCAACCCGACCCAGGCGGCCGGGCCGTTCGGCATCAGCATCGGCACGGTGTGCGGAGACACCCGGCGCGGCCCGGACGCCTCCAGAATGTCGTCCTGAGCGAGCAGGGTGGTCGCGCCGCCGATGCCCGAGCCGACGCTGACGGCCAGCCGCTCGTGGTCCAGGCCCGAGTCGGCCAGACCGGCGTCCGCCCACGCCTGCCGGGCCGCGACGATCGCGATCGCCTGAGAGCGGTCCAGCCGGCGCAGCTTGACGCGGTCCAGCACCTCGGAGGGCTCGACAGCCAACTGCGCGGCGATCCGTACCGGCAGTTGCGCCGCCCACTCCTGGGTGAGCGCACTCACCCCGGAGCGGCCGGCGACCATGGCCTCCCAGGTCGACGCGACGTCCCCGCCGAGCGGGGTCGTCGCGCCGAGCCCGGTGATGACGACGTCGGGGCGAGTCATGGTCAGGACTGCGCCTCGATGTAAGAGACCGCGTCCCCGACGGTCTTCAGGTTCTGCACCTCGTTGTCCGGGATCTTGACGCCGAACTTCTCCTCGGCCGCCACCACGACCTCCACCATGGAGAGCGAGTCGACGTCCAGGTCGTCGGTGAAGGACTTCCCCTCGGCCACGTCGTCCGGGTTCACCCCGGCAACCTCTTCGAGGATCTCGGCGAGGCCGGCGGTGATCTCGTCACGGGTCATTGCGGTGGGTTCCTCTCATCGGGTTGATCACGTCGGCGGCCTCGCCACCGACGATCCGTCGACGCGGACGCGTCGAGGCGGGACTCAGGGGCACCGGACGACCTGACCGGCGTAGGTCAGGCCGCCACCGAAGCCGAACAGCAGCACCGGCGCCCCCGAGGGCACCTCCCGCCGCTCGACCAGCTTCGACAGGGCCAGCGGCACACTCGCCGCGGAGGTGTTGCCGGACTCGACGATGTCCTTCGCGATGATCGCGTCGGGGATGTTCAGCCGCTTGGCGATGCCGTCGATGATCCGGGCGTTGGCCTGGTGCGGCACGAACGCCGCCAGCTCGGACGGGGCCACCCCGGCGCGCTCGCACGCCTGCAGGGCCAGCGGCGCCAGCGCCGTGGTCGCCCACCGGAAGACGGCCTGGCCCTCCTGCTGGATGTATGGGCGCCAGCCCTCGATCCGTACCGCGTCGCTCTTCTCCGGCACCGAACCCCACACGACCGGGCCGACCCCGGCCGGCTCGTCCTCGGCGGCGGCCGTGACCACGGCGGCGCCCGCCCCGTCACCGAAGATGATGCAGGTCGAGCGGTCGGTCCAGTCGGTGAAGTCGGAGAGCTTCTCGGCACCGATGACGATCGCGTTGCGCGACGCCCCGGCGCGGATGGCGTGGTCGACGGTGCCCAGCGCGTACGCGAAGCCCGAGCAGGCCGTGTTGATGTCGTACGCGCCCGGCGCGGTGATGCCGAGCTTGGCGGCGACCCGGCAGGCCACGTTCGGGCTGCGGTCGACCGAGGTGCAGGTGGCGACCACGACCAGGTCGATGTCGGCGGCGGTGAGGCCCGAGTTGGCCAGCGCCTTGCCGGCCGCGGCCGCGGCCATGTCGGCCACCGTCTCGCTGTCGGCGATGCGCCGGGTGGCGATGCCGACCCGGTCGCGGATCCACTCGTCGTTGGTGTCCACCATGCGGGCGAGGTCGTCGTTGGTGACCACCCGGGAGGGCTGGTAGTGCCCCAGGGCGACGATCCGGCTTCCGGCCATCAGGTGCATGCCTTTCGTTCGCGACTGTGCGCTCAGAGGTGCCCGTCGAGACGGGCGAGCGGTTGGCCCGGCGCGACCGGGTCGTCGTGGTGGGCGAGCCACTCGGTGAGCACGCCGCTGTCGTGCGCGGTCACGTCGACCGGGCCCTGTCGGGTGGCGACGTGGCCGATCACCTGGCCGGCGCGGAGGGTACCGCCCTCGGCCAGGTCCCGCGCCGGCGCGAAGGTGCCGGCGGAGGGTGCCACCACGACCCGGAACTGGAGGGCCGGCTCGTGGCTCGGCGCCGCGCCGTGCCGCGCGATGAGGTCGCGCGCGGCCGGAAGGTCGTCCGGGGTGTTCAGAGTGACGATCTCGGGAGCGTCCGGACCCTTCAGCTCCCGCTTCACCAGCCCGGCCAGGGTGCCGGCCGGGGGAAGCTCGATGATGCCGGTGACGCCGAGGTCGGCCAGCGTCCGCATGCAGAGGTCCCAGCGGACCGGGGCGGTGACCTGGCGGACCAGCCGCTGCAGAAGGACCCGCCCGTGGTCGACGGCGGCGCCGTCACGGTTGGAGAGCAGGATCCGGGCCGGATCGGCCGGGGTGATCCCGGCGGCCACCCTCGCGAGCGCGGCCTCGGCCGGCGCCATGTACGGGGTGTGGAACGCGCCGGCCACCTGGAGCCGGATGACCCGGGCCTTCGCGGGCGGCTCGGCGGCGAGCTTGTCGAGGGCGTCCAGCGCGCCGGCGGCGACGATCTGGCCGGCGCCGTTGCGGTTGGCCGGGTGCAGCCCGTGCCTCTCGATCGCGGCGAGCACCTCGTCCGGGTCGCCGCCGAGCACGGCGGCCATCCCGGTCGGCTCCAGCGCGCACGCGGCGGCCATCTCCCGGCCCCGTACGCCGGCCAGGGTGATCGCGGCCTCGGCGGGGAGCACCCCGGCCAGGGCGGCCGCGCCCAGCTCGCCGACGCTGTGCCCGGCGGTGACCGCCACGTCGTGCATCGGCAGGTGCTCGGCGGCGAGCAGCGCGGCGGCGACCAGCAGCGGCTGGGTGCGCGCGGTGTCCTTGATCTCCTCGGCGTCCGCGGCCGTGCCCAGGGGCACCAGGTCGACCCCGGCCAGGGCCGACCACCAACGCAGGCGAGCCTCTGCGCCGGTCAGGTCGAGCCACGGAGTCAGGAAGCCGGGCTTCTGGGAACCCTGCCCGGGGGAAAGTACGGCGAGCACGTGTATGACTCTCCCGGATACGCGTGGGTAGCGCTGTGCCGCCCTCGACCAAACCGAACTAGGACGTTTGGAGAGATCCTACAAAGATCGGCGGTGGTCATCACCGGTCTGTGAGGATTTACTCACGGCTGGGCCCAATGTCTGGGTCGGGACCATCGGGACCACCGGGTCGAGGCGGCCGACGGTCAGGGCCACCTGCAGCGCGAAGGCGTCCCGGGGGGCGAGCGGCGAGAACCCGGTCACCTCGGCGATGCGCCGCAGCCGGTAGCGGACCGTGTTCGGGTGCACGAACAGCGCCCGGGCGGCGCTCTCCAGGGTGCCGCCGGCGGCGAAGAAGGCGTCCAGCGTCTCCAGCAGCTCGCCGCCGGCGCGGACCAGCACGGCGTACACGTCGTGCCGCAGCCGTCGGCGGGCCTCCGCGTCGCCGGCCAGGGCGCGCTCGGGCAGCAGATCACCGGCGGGCACCGGCCGGGGGGCGGTGGGCCAGGCCGGAGCGGCCCGGAACCCGGCCAGCGCGGCGCGGGCCGACTCGGTCGCCTCGTCCAGGCTCGGCACCGCCGGGCCGACCACCACCGGTCCCTCGCCGAACGCGCCGAGCAGCTTCCCGGTGGCGGCCACCGGGTCGGCCGCGCCGCCGAGCACGACGACCAGCCGGTCACCGTGCACGCCGCCGATCACCTCCGCGCCGATCCGGCGGGCCTGCCGGTACACCGTCTGCAGCACGGCGGAGACGTCCCCACCCGGGGACCGGCCCACCGCCACCGCCACCGGCGGCGCGTCCGTCCAGCCCAGCGCGGCGGCCCGACTGGCGAGCACGTCCGGTGAGTCGCCGCGCAGCAGGGCGTCGACCAGCAGCGCCTGCAGTCGGGCGTCCCACGCGCCGCGCGACTCGGCGGCGCGGGCGTACACCCGGGCGGCGGCGAACGCGATCTCCCGGGAGAAGCGCAGAACGGCGTCGCGGAGCTGCTGCTCCTCGCCCTCTGCGGCGAGGTGGGGCACCTGCTCCTCGACGACCTCGATCGTGATCTTGATCAGGGCCACGGTCTGCTGGAGGGTGATCGACCGGGCCAACGCCTGCGGCGCCGCGGCGAAGACCTCGTCGGACACCTCCTGGGTGCCCTCGGTGCTGCCTCCGCCCGAGCGGAGCCACTGCACCAGGGACCGGACGCCGGCCTGGGCCACCAGCATGACCCAGGAGCGCTGGTCGGCCGGCAGCGCCCGGAACCAGGGCAGGGTCTCGTCCATCCGGGCGACACTGCCGGTGGCCAGCGCACCCGCGGCGCGCTCGATCCGGCGCAGCGTCGCGCCCAGCTCCCCATCTCCCGGCTCGTTCCCCACGGCCCCAGCCTGACATGCCCTGAGCTGCGCCCCCACGGCGGGCACCACCGGGGCGGTCGGGCGGGCGGCTTCCACCCGTGTCGGGGCGCCCCGCCGGTCAGGACGACCGGCACGCGGACGCCCGTCCGGGCCCTGCGCGGCCCGTCGGTCCCGGCCAGTACGGTGTCAGGGCACGTCGGCGCCACCGCCGGCGGGCGGAGCGAGCGTGAGGAGACCGGGATGGCGCAGGGGGAGGCCGAGCACGGCTGCGCCCAGGGCGAGCCCTGCCGGCCGGGCCACCACGACCAGCCGGCGGCGGCCAAGCACCGGCGTCCCGTGGGCGCGATCCTGCCGGTCCCGGTGGAGCCGGCGGCTCACCGCCCGGCCGAGGCGCCCAGCCCTCGGCCCGCCGACGCTCCCGGCGTCCGGCCCGGCGAGGCTCCCGGCCCTCGGCCCGTCGAGGAGCAAGTCGGGGTCCCGCGACAGCGCAGCGGTGAGGTGGTCCCGTCGGTCGAGCCGGAGCCCGTGCCGGCGGTCTCGGGCTGCCGCAGCGACCTGCCGGGGTGGGCCGGCGCCCACCGGCACGGCGCGGTCCGCCCGCCGGCCCGCGCCGCCCGGCGCGAGCGCCCCCCACGTCGCTGGTGCTGACCCCGAGCTGACAACAGTGGGCCCCGGACGGGCGGCTGGGCCGGTCAGCGACGGCGGGCGGCTCGTCATCGGCTTGCGGCGCGTTCGCTCAACGTGCGTGACCCGGCCGGCGGGTGCGGCGCGTGCCGTGCAGGCGGGTGGCGCCGCGTCAGCGGGTGCGGCGACGGATGAGCAGCGCGATCCCGGCGAGGCCCGTGGTGATGACCAGCATCACCGCCACGTTGAGCAGCAGCAGACGCTGAAGCTCCCCGAGCGCCTCGTCGATGTCCTCGGCCGGGTTCAGCGAGTCCTCCGGGATCACCCGCTCGCCACCGCCGATGCCGCCGCTGACCGTGTCGTACTGCCGCTCGAGCGGCACCCCGGCGGTGCGCAGCGTCTCCGACATGGAGAGTCGGCCGAGGAACCACCCGGCAGTGCTCTTGCGCGCGTCCGGCTGCTTGGCGGGGCGGTAGATGCGCGGGCCGCCGGCGGCCTTCGGGTAGAGGTCGTACGTCTGCTTCGGCGCGTCACCGGCGAGCACCACGATCGTGTACTTCGGACCGAGATCCGCCTGCTTCGGCCCGGTGGCCGCACCCGTGCGCGGCAGGAAGCTGACCTGGTCGATCAGCGCGTTGACCTGGGCCGCCTGGGTGTCGGTGCGCAGGCGCAGCGGCTCGGTGAGGCCGGTGCCGGTGATGTCCACGCCCGGCGGCGGCTTCGGCGCGGCCTGCGCCGGGCCGGCGAGGCCGTTCGACAGGGCCAGCGCGAGGGCGCCCACCAGCACGGCGGCGAGCCTTCTCACCTGTCGGACCATCGCCGCCTCCTCGCCCCGTTCGATGGATGGCTTCGCTGCGCCTGACGTGCCGGTCCCGCCGATGGTGTCGACTCGCCGCGCGGGCGAGCGCCCACCTTCAAGACTCCGCAGAATGTCGTTTGGTTGCAGCACGTGGAACAGTTATTGGAACTATCTGCGATCTCGGCCCGACTAATCAGCAGCCGTTGATCAGCGGGCGGATCGTACCTTTCAGGAGGGGTTCATGGGGGGCAGGGTCGCACGTGTGGCGGGGCTGGTGCCAGGGGTGCTCGGCGTGGCGCTCGGTGTGTCGTTGCTGGTGCCGGCGACGCCGGCGTGGGCGCACAACTCGCTGACCGGCAGCGATCCCCGCGACGGTGCCCGCGTGGCCGCCGCGCCGGAGCGGATCGAGCTGCGTTTCCTGTCCCGGCTGGACCCGGGTACGACGAAGATCACAGTTGCCGGACCGGACAATGTGGATGCTGCCGGCGGGGCGCCGACCTTCTCCGGCAGCCGCGTCCGGGTGCCGTTCAAGCCCGGCGCGGCCGGCCTCTACATCGTCGGCTACCAGGTGGCCTCCAGCGACGGGCACCCGATCACCGGCGAGGTCCGGTTCACCCTCACCACCGGCACCCCGGCCGACCCGTCGGCCTCCCCGGCGTCCCCGGGCGGCGCGCCCGCGACGAGCGGTGGCACCGCCCCCGCCACCCCGACGACCAGCCCGTCAACCGCGTCGGCCGCTCCCGGCACCCCCAGCGTGAGCCCGACCGCGGCGATCGTGCCGGCCTCCGACGAGCAGGGCGGCCCGAGCGGCTGGCTCTGGGCCCTCGGTGGCCTGGTGGTGCTCGCGGCCCTGGCGGCGGGTCTGCTGCTGCGCCGCCGCGCCGCCCGCCGCTGACCGCCCACGGCGGCGCCGGGCCAGGTCCAGCGGACTGGACGACCGGCCCGGCCGCCGCCGGCGGAACCTCAGACCAGGCGGACTCGGGCGGCGCGCAGCCGGGTGAGGGTGCGCTCGCGGCCGAGCACCTGCAGCGACTCGAACAGCGGCAGCCCCACGGTCCGGCCGGTGACGGCGACCCGGACGGGTGCCTGCGCCTTGCCGAGCTTGAGACCCCGCTCGGCGCCGACCGCCTCCAGGGCTGCCTTGGTGGACTCCGCGTCCCAGGACTCCAGCGCCTCGAACGCGGCGATGGCCCCGTCGAGCAGCTCCGCGGAGCCCTCCTTCATCGCCTTGGCCCAGGCCGCCTCCTCGATCAGCGGCGTTGCCAGGAAGAGGAAGTCGACGTTGGGCACGATCTCGCTGAGCACCGCGATCCGGGTCTGGGCCAGCGGGGCGACGGCGGCGAAGACGTCCGCGTCGAACTCCTCCGGCTGCCACGGCGGCGGCGCGATGGTCCCGGTGCCGGTCAGCCACGGCTGGCAGGCGTCGACGAAGTCCTCGACCGACAGGGCCCGGATGTACTCGCCGTTGAACGCGCGCAGCTTCTTCTCGTCGAAGAACGCCGGCGAGGGGTTCACGTCCTCCAGCCGGAACTCCTGCTCGATGACCGACCACGGGACGATCTCCCGGTCGCCGGAGGGCGCCCAGCCGAGCAGCATCAGGTAGTTGCGCATCGCGTCGGCCAGGTAACCCTCGTCCCGGTACGCCTCGAGCGCGACCTTGTCGCGGCGCTTGGAGAGCTTCTGGCGCTTCTCGTTGACGACCACCGGCACGTGCGCCCAGACCGGCGGCTTGACCCCGAGGGCGTCCCAGAGCAGCTGCTGCTTGGGCGTGTTGGGCAGGTGCTCCTCGGCCCGGATCACGTGCGTGATGCCCATGGTCATGTCGTCGACGACGTTGGCCAGCAGGAACACGGGGGAGCCGTCGCCGCGGGCGATGACGAAGTCCTCGATGAGCTTGTTCTCGAAGGTGGGCTCACCGCGGATCAGGTCGACCACCACTGTCTCGCCCTCGTCCGGCGTACGGAAGCGCAGCGCCCGCCCCTCGCCCGGGCCGAGCCCCTTGTCCCGGTGGTAGCCGTCGTAGCCGGCGTACTGGGAGCCGGTGCGGGCCTGCACGTCCTCCCGGGTGCAGTCGCAGTAGTACGCCCGGCCCGAGTCGTAGAGCCGCTGGGCGGCGGCCCGGTGCTCGTGGGCGTTCTCCGACTGGAAGTGGGGGCCCTCGTAACTGGTGCGCTCGATGCCGATCCAGTCCAGCGCGGAGAGGATCCCCTCGGTCCACTCGGGCTTGTTGCGCGCCGCGTCGGTGTCCTCGATGCGGAGCACGAACACCCCGCCCTGCTGCTTGGCGTAGATCCAGTTCTGCAGGGCCGAGCGGGCGCCGCCGACGTGGAACATACCGGTCGGGGAGGGGGCGAAGCGTACACGTACCGTCACGTCCCCAGCCTACGGCGCGGCGCCACCGGTTTCGGCCAGGGGTGCCGCTCAGGGCACCGAGCGGATCTTCACCACCAGGGCGCTGCCGAGCAGCGTCACCCCGGCCGTCACCGCGTAGAGCGTCGGGTATCCGCCCAGATGCACCACGATCGGCGCGGAGAGCGCCGGGCCGAGGACCTGCGGCGCGGAGTTCGCGATGTTGATCACCCCGAGGTCCTTGGCCCGGTCGGTGGCCCGGGGCAGCACCTGGGTGATCAACGCCGCGTCCACCGACAGGTAGACGCCGTAGCCGGCGCCGAGCAGCAGCGCGGCGACCACCGCCATCGACCAGACCGGGGCGACCGCCAGCAGCGTCGCCGCGACGGCCATGATCAGACCCGAGGTCATCACGAAGACCTTGCGCCGGCCGGAGCGGTCGGAGAGCCGACCCGCGACCACCGCCGTGAGCATCATGCCCAGCGTGTAGAGCAGGATGAGCACCAGCAGGGAGCCCTCCGGGTCGGGCACCCGGACGCCGTCGGTGAGGAAGTACAGCAGGTAGAGCGTGCCCAGCGCGTTGCCCGTCTGCACCAGGAACCGGGTGAACCAGGCCCAGGCGAAGTCGGGGTGCCGGCGAGGGCTGATCCACATCGAGGCCACCAGGGCGCGGAGCCGGAACGCCGGCCGATGTGCCCGGGGGAGCGGGTCGTCGGCGGTCAACAGCGCGAACGGCAGCGCCAGGACCAGCACGGCGAGCGCGATCGCGCGGTAGCCGGCCGCGTTGCCGGTGACCACGGCGGTGACCAGCACCGCGCCGAGGACCAGCCCGAGGGCCTGCGGGATGCCCACCCAGCCGGAGACGCCGCCACGCTGCGCGACCGGCACCCGGTCGGGGACGGCGGCGGTGAGGCTGGCCAGCATCGCGTTGAAGCAGACCTGGGCGGCGACCCAGAGCAGGGTCACCCCGAGCACGGTCCGCTGCTCGGCGAGCAGCACCAGGGCCAGCGCGCCCAGCAGCGCCCCGCCCGCGGTCCAGACGTGCCGGCGGCCGAACTCCCGCCCGGCCACCCGCAGGCAGGTGCGGTCGGACAGCGCGCCCGCGAGCGGGTTGGCGAGCACCGCGGCGAGCGCCCCGACGCCGGTGACGACGGCCAGCATCGCCTCCTTGTCGCCCGGTGCGATCCGCTCGATCTGCTGTGGCAGCAGCACCTGGATGGGGGTGAAGAAGGCCATCCACACGCCGAGGTTGGCCGAGAAGATCAACGCGATCCAGCCCCGCCGGACCGGTGCCGTCGGCTCGGCCAGCGCCGCCGGCAGCGACGTCGGTGTCGGGTCGACGGTGGTCACCGCGCCGACCCCCGGCGCGTCGCCGCGATGACGTCCCGCAGCCAGGCGTACGAGGACTTCGGGGTGCGGGCCTGACTGGCGTAGTCGACGTGGACCAGGCCGAAGCGTTTCGTGAAGCCCTCGGCCCACTCCCAGTTGTCGAGCAGCGACCAGACGAAGTAGCCGCGTACGTCGACCCCGTCGTCCAGCGCGGCGCGGACCGCCCGCAGGTGCCCGTCGAGGTAGGCGATCCGGTCCGGGTCGTGCACCCGTGCGTCCGGGCCGGGCGCGTCGTCGTACGCGCAGCCGCTCTCGGTGATCTCGATGGGTGGCAGCCCGTCGCCGTAGCTGCGGTGCAGCCAACCGAGCAGCTCGTGCAGCCCGTCGGGGGCCACCGGCCAGTCGAACGCGGTGCGCGGATAGCCGTCGAGGGGCACCAGGTCGAACGGCAGGGGTGAGCCGTCCTCCGGGGCCCGTACGCCGGTCGGGTTGTAGTAGTTGACCCCCAGCACGTCGATCGGGGCGGCGATGGTCGCCAGGTCGCCGTCGTGGACGAGCGACGGGTCGGTGACCGTGCCGTCCGGGTAGCCCCGGCCGAGCAGCGGGTCGGTGAAGAGTCGGTTGTGCAGCGCCTCGTACGCGGCGCCGGCGGCCCGGTCGGCGTCGGTGTCGCCGAACACCCGCACCGGCGAGTAGTTGTTGGCGATGGCGACCGGGCTCGTGGTGCGGGCGCGCAGCGCGGCGACCGCGAGCCCGTGCCCGAGCAGTTGGTGGTGGGCGGCCGGGAAGGCGTCGAAGAGCAGCATCCGGCCGGGGGCGTGCACGCCCATCCCGTAGCCGAGGCTCATGTGGATGAACGGCTCGTTCAGCGTGATCCAGAGCCGGACCCGGTCCCCGAGCCGGGCGGCGACCAGGTCGGCGTACGCGGCGAACCGGTGCGCGGTGTCCCGTGCGAGCCAGCCGCCGGCGTCCTCCAGGGGCTGCGGCAGATCCCAGTGGTACAGGGTCGCCACCGGGTCGATCCCGTGAGCGAGCAGGTCGTCGACCAGCCGGTCGTAGAAGTCCAGCCCTTCGGCGCGGACCGGCCCGGCGCCATCCGGCTGCACCCGGGGCCAGGCGATCGAGAACCGGTACGCGTCGACGCCCATCCCGGCCAGCAGGGCGACGTCCTCGCGGTGGCGGTGGTAGTGGTCGCAGGCCACGTCGCCGGTGCTGCCGTCGACGACGCGACCGGGGGAGTGGGCGAACGTGTCCCAGATGGACGGCCCGCGTCCGCCCGCGTCGACCGCACCCTCGATCTGGTAGGCGGAGGTGGAGACGCCCCAGCGGAATCCGGCGGGGAACTGCGGCATCGGTGCGGTCGGCATGCGCCCTCCCGGTCAACATGAAACGTGCTCGGGACTTTAGGACGCCGTCGGCGAATGCGCCATAGGCCGCGATGACTCGGTGCGCAATGGTTTTCGGCGTGTCTTTTTCCAAACCCGTCCAGGTACGTCCGAATTTGCGCATAGAGTGCCGATATCGTGGGATGTCCTCACTGGAGGAAGACGGAAATGATCCTCGTGGAACGCAGTGCGCACGTGGCGGCGCCGGTGGAAGCGGTCTGGGACGTCGTGCAGCGGGCCGAGCAGTTGCCGGCCTGGCTGGCGGGAGTCCGCGCGGCCGAGGTGCTCTCGGGGGAGGGCTTCGGGCGGCGGCAACGGGTCCAGGCCGGGCGTGGCGCGGCGCATGAGGCTGAAGTGATCGCCTATCAGGAGCCGACCCTCATCGGGTGGCGCGAACGCGCCAAGGGCGCCGGCGCCCGGGCCGAGGCGCGCACCGAGATCTATGTGCAACTCACTCCCGACGAGGAGGAGGGCGGCACCGTCGTGCGGCTGATCGTCGTACGCTGGCCGGCCGGTCCGGTCAAGGCCGCTCTGCTCCGGCTCGGTCTGCGCCGGGTCGGCGCCGACCTGGAGGACTCGTTGGCCCGGCTGACCGACCTGGCCGCCGTCGGCTGACCGGGCCCGTCCCCGGCGTCGCCCGCGATGGCGGTGGCCCGGCGTCCCCGCCAGGGACCCCGGGCCACCGCCCTACCCACCCGCGCCCGCGCGCCCGTGGCGCCCCGCCCGCGCGGCGCCCGTGGCGCCCGTGGCGCCCCGCCCGCGCGCCCGTGGCTCCGTCGATCATGCAGTTGTGGTGGTGGACGAAACGCGCTCATCGGGGCGTACCTGGCACCACAAGTCCATGATCGACGAGATCAGGGGGCTGAGATGCGCGAAGGGCCCGTGCCAGTGGCACGGGCCCTTCGTTCGTGACGCGGTCTAGCTGTCGCCGCCGGTCTCACCGACCGGGGCCGCGTGGACGTCGTCGATCGCGTACTTCTTCGCCGCCTCGGCCGGCACGGTGGCCGGCACCGCGCCGCGGAGCGCGAGCTGCCGCAGCGTGGCGACCACGATCGACTCCGCGTCGACGTGGAAGTGCCGGCGCAGGGCGTGCCGGGTGTCCGACATGCCGAAGCCGTCGGTGCCCAGCGAGGTGTAGTCACCCGGCACCCAGCGGGCGATCAGGTCCGGCACCGCCCGCATGAAGTCGCTGACCGCGACCTTCGGCCCGTCGGCGTCGGCCAGCTTCTGCTGGATGTACGGCACCCGCTGCTCGGCGCCCGGGTTGAGCAGGTTGTGCTCCTCGCACTCCACCGCGTCGCGACGCAGCTCGGTCCACGAGGTCACCGACCAGACGTCGGCGGCCACCCCCCAGTCCTGGGCGAGCAGCTGCTGCGCCTTGAGCGCCCACTGCATCCCGGTGCCGGAGGCGAGCACGTTCGCCTTCGGCGCGTCCCCGTCGACCTGCGGGGCGGGGGAGTAGCGGTGGATGCCCTTGAGGATGCCCTCGACGTCCACGCCCTCCGGCTCGGCCGGCTGGAAGATCGGCTCGTTGTAGACGGTGAGGTAGTAGAAGACGTTCTCCTGCGCCTCGCCGTACATCCGGTGCAGGCCGTTCTCCATGATGTGCGCGATCTCGAAGGAGAACGCCGGGTCGTACGCGACCACCGCCGGGTTGGTGGCGGCGATCAGCAGCGAGTGCCCGTCCTCGTGCTGCAGGCCCTCACCGTTGAGCGTCGTCCGCCCCGCGGTCGCGCCGAGCAGGAAGCCCCGCGCCATCTGGTCGGCGGCCGCCCACAGCCCGTCGGCGGTCCGCTGGAACCCGAACATCGAGTAGAAGATGTACATCGGGATCATCGGCTCGTCGTGCGTGGCGTACGACGAGCCCGCAGCGGTGAACGAGGCGACCGAGCCGGCCTCGTTGATGCCCTCGTGCAGGATCTGCCCGGTCGTCGACTCCTTGTAGGACAGGAACAGCTCCCGGTCCACCGAGGTGTAGCGCTGGCCGTGCGGCGAGTAGATCTTCGCGGTCGGGAAGATCGAGTCCAGGCCGAAGGTGCGCGCCTCGTCCGGGATGATCGGCACCCAGCGCTTGCCGAACTCCTTGTCCTTCATGATGTCCTTGAGCAGGCGGACGAAGGCCATCGTGGTGGCCACCTTCTGCTTGCCCGAGCCGCGCTTGACGTCGGCGAACCGCTCCGGCCCCGGGATGACCAGCTTCTTCGAGCTGGTGCGCCGCGACGGCAGGTAGCCGCCGAGCTGCTCGCGCCGCTCCCGCAGGTACTGCATCTCGTCGGACTTGTCGTCCGGGCGGTAGTACGGCGGCAGGTAGGGGTTCCCCTCCAGCGCCGAGTCCGGGATGTCCAGGTAGAGCCGGTCGCGGAAGGTCTTCAGGTCCTCCAGCGTCAGCTTCTTCATCTGGTGGGTGGCGTTGCGGCCCTCGAAGTGCGAGCCGAGCGTCCAGCCCTTGATCGTCTTGGCGAGGATGACCGTCGGCTGCCCGGTGTGCTCGGTGGCCGCCTTGTAGGCCGCGTAGAGCTTCCGGTAGTCGTGGCCGCCGCGCTTGAGGTTCCAGATCTCGTCGTCGCTCAGGTGCTCGACCATCTTGCGGGTGCGCGGGTCGCGCCCGAAGAAGTGCTCCCGGACGTACGCCCCGGACTCCGCCTTGTAGGTCTGGTAGTCGCCGTCGGGCGTGGTGTTCATGAGGTTCACCAGCGCGCCGTCGGTGTCCGCCGCGAGCAGCGGGTCCCACTCGCGGCCCCAGACCACCTTGATCACGTTCCAGCCGGCGCCCCGGAAGAAGGCCTCCAGCTCCTGCATGACCTTGCCGTTGCCCCGCACGGGGCCGTCCAGCCGCTGCAGGTTGCAGTTGATCACGAACGTGAGGTTGTCGAGCTCCTCGCGGGCGGCCACGCCGATCGCGCCGAGGGTCTCCGGCTCGTCCATCTCGCCGTCACCGAGGAACGCCCAGACGTGCTGGTCGGACGTGTCCTTGATGCCGCGGTGGTGCAGGTAGCGGTTGAACCGCGCCTGGTAGATCGCGTTCAGGCCGCCCAGACCCATCGAGACGGTGGGGAACTCCCAGAAGTCGGGCATCAGCCGCGGGTGCGGGTACGACGGCAGGCCGCCGCCCGGGTGGGACAGCTCCTGGCGGAACCCGTCGAGCTGGTCCTCGCTGAGCCGACCCTCCAGGAACGCCCGCGCGTACATGCCGGGGGAGGCGTGGCCCTGGTAGAAGATGTGGTCGCCGCCGCCCGGGTGGTTCTTGCCCCGGAAGAAGTGGTTGAAGCCCACCTCGTAGAGCGACGCGGAGCTGGCGAAGGTGGAGATGTGGCCACCGACGCCGATCTCCGGGCGCTGGGCCCGGTGCACCAGCATCGCGGCGTTCCACCGGATGTAGGCCCGGATCCGCCGCTCGACGTGCTCGTCACCCGGGAACCAGGGCTCCCGCTCCGGCGCGATGGTGTTGATGTAGTCCGTGGTGGTCAGGGACGGCACCCCGACCTGGCGCTCGCGGGCCCGCTCCAGCAGGCGCAGCATCACGTAACGGGCGCGCTTGGTTCCGCGCTCGTCGATGACCCCGTCGAGCGACTCGACCCATTCGCTGGTTTCTTCTGGGTCGATGTCCGGAAGCTGGCTCGGCAGGCCGGCGGTGATCACCGGGCGCTTGCGTTCCGTAGCCACAGGCGGTCCCTCGGTTGTGTGTGGGATAGGTCTCTAGCGCCATCCTGCCCCCTCGTGGCACTCGGCGTCACGTCTAGGTCCCCCCGACGCGACGCTGAACACAGGTACCCACCAGTAACTTTGTGCCATCGTCCGCCCTGCCCCGCCGGCTTGTCCGATCTCCCTACCCTGCCGGCATGAGATGGGCATCGAGGGTGCTCGCCGTGACGATGACGGCCGTCGGTCTGGCCGGCGCGGTGGCCGGCACGATCGCCGCCCGGCTCCGGACTCCCGACGCGCTGATGATCACCGCGCTCGGTGCGATCCTCGCCGTGCTCGGCGTCGGCCTGCTGCGCGACCTGCGACGACCGCGGCCCGCCGCCCGCCGACGCGACGACGCGGCCGGAGGTGTCCTGCCGACGTACCCGACGGGCGATGGCGGAGCAGACACCGGCGGCGGCTGGTCGGGTGGGGGTGACTCCGGTGGCGGCGGGTCGTAGGCCGGGCCGGCATCGTCGGTGCCGGCGACCTCGACGACCGCCCCGCCACGCTGCGGCAGAATGCGACGTATGCGAAGTGACGTGATCACCGTCCAGACCGGCCCCCGGGCGACCGTGCGGGACATCACCGCCGAGGCCCAGGGCTTCGTCTCCGGACAGGGGGACGGGCTGCTGCACGTCTTCGTGCCGCACGCCACCGCCGGGCTGGCGATCATCGAGACCGGCTCCGGCTCCGACGACGACCTGCTCAACGCCCTGGGCGACCTGCTCCCCGCCGACGACCGGTGGCGTCACCGGCACGGCTCGCCCGGCCACGGCCGAGACCACGTGCTCCCGGCCTTCCTTCCGCCGTACGCGACCCTGCCCGTGCTCGCCGGCCGCCTCGTGCTCGGCACCTGGCAGTCGCTCTGCCTGGTGGACACCAACGGCGACAACGTCACCCGCCAGGTCCGCCTATCCTTCCTGCCCGGCTGAGCCCGCCCCGCCGCCCCGCCGTCCCGCTTCCGCTCCGCCCCGCTCCGCTTCCGCCATCGCACTCGTTCATGGAAAGAGTGCTCACTCCCGCACGGTGTGAGCACTCTTTCCGCGATCGAGTGCTCAGGGGCCGACCGAGTCACTCGTGCCGGACTGGGCGCGGGTGGCCCCCGTCGGTAATGCTGTCCGACGTGACCACCCCGCACGATCTCGACGACCGGGTCCGGGAGACGCTCGCCGCGCTGGCCGCCCCACCACGGCGGCGTGACCCGGCCGAGCCGGTCTCCGACGGCGCGACGCTGACCGGCGCGCAGGCGCTCGCCCTCTTCGACGCGCAGGTCACCAGCCGGCAGCTCGACCTGGCCGGCCGCTGGCTGCGGAGCTTCGGCGAGGGCTTCTACACCATCGGCTCCGCCGGCCACGAGGGCAACGCCGCGGTCGCCGCCGTGCTGCGCCCCACGGACCCGGCGCTGCTGCACTACCGCTCCGGCGCGTTCTACTGCGTCCGGGCCGCCCAGGCCGCCGCCGAGGGTCCCGCCGCCGACGGCCCCGCGGCCGTAGACCCCGCGGCCGTAGACCCCGCGGCCGTGGGCGCCACCGTCGAGGGCCCCGCCGCCGTGGGCCCCGCCGCCGACAGGTCGGCTGCCGACCTACCCGGGGCGACCGCCGCGAACGGGACCGCCCCGGTCGACCCCTCCGACCCGTCCAGCCCGGCGGGCGGCCCCGCCCCGGTCGGCGCGGTCGAGGGTGCCGCAACGACCACCTCGGCCGGCGGTGCCGACACGTCCGTCGACGGGCCGGCGACCGACGGCACCGCCGACGCGCGGGCCGAGCGGTCCGACGGGTTCAGGACCACCGGCTCGCCCGCCCGGGCCTCCGAGGATTCGGGGACCACCGACCGGGAGGCCGCCGGACCTGCCGCGGGCGAGGTCGAGCGGCCCTGGGCGTACGCCGAGGCGGCGCGGGACGTGCTGCGCGGAATGGTCGCCTCGGCCGAGGAGCCGGTCGCGGGCGGGCGGCACAAGGTCTTCGGCCACCCCGACCTCGCCGTGGTGCCGACCACGTCCACGATCGCCTCGCACCTGCCCCGCGCGGTCGGGATGGGGCTGGCCGTCGAGCGGCTGCGCCGACGGGAGGCCCGCCGGGTCGGCGGTGGCGTCCGGATCGGCAGCGGCGGCGGCGCGGAGCACGCACCGTGGCCGGCGGACGCGATCGTCGTCTGCTCGTTCGGTGACGCCTCGGTCAACCACGCGAGCGCGACGGCCGCCCTGAACACCGCCGGCTGGTACGACCACACGGGTCTGCGCATTCCGGTGCTCTTCGTGTGCGAGGACAACGGGCTCGGCATCAGCGTCCGCTCGCCGCGGGGTTGGGTGGAGACGACGCTACGGTCCCGGCCGGGGATCCGCTACTTCACCGCCGACGGCAGCGACCTGTTCCAGGCGTACGCCGTGGCGAGCGAGGCGGCCGAGTGGGTGCGCCGGCACCGGCGTCCCGCCGTGCTGCACCTGCGCACGGTACGGCTGATGGGGCACGCCGGCGCGGACGCGGAGACCGCGTACCGCAGCCCGGCCGAGCTCGCCGCGGACCTGGACCGGGACCCGCTCACCGCGACCGCCCGGCTGCTGGTGGAGGCGGGCGTGGCCGACGGCGCGGAGCTGCTGGCCCGGTACGACGACATCGGCTGGCAGGTCCGTCGGGTGGCCGAGGAGGTCATCGGCGAGCCGAAGCTCGCCGACGCGGCCCAGGTGGTCGCCCCGCTGGCGCCCCGGCGCCCGGCCCGGGTGTCCCGGGCGATCGGCGACGCGGCGGCCCGCGCCGGTGGTGCCGGCGCCGCCGCCCGGGCCGAGGCGTTCGGCGGCAAGCCGCCGGAGCTGACCGGCCCGCTGACCCTCGCGCAGAGCATCAACGCGGCGCTCGCCGACGGGATGCTCGACCACCCGCAGATGGCGGTCTTCGGGGAGGACGTGGCCGCGAAGGGCGGGGTGTACGGCGTCACGAAGGGGCTGCGTGACCGGTTCGGGCCGGCCCGGGTGTTCGACACCCTGCTCGACGAGACGTCGGTGCTGGGGCTGGGGCTGGGCGCCGGGCTGGCCGGGATGCTGCCGGTGCCCGAGATCCAGTACCTGGCGTACCTGCACAACGCCGAGGACCAGCTCCGCGGTGAGGCGGCGACGATGCAGTTCTTCTCCCGGGGGGCGTTCCGCAACCCGATGGTGGTGCGCGTCGCCGGGCTCGCGTACCAGGAGGGGTTCGGCGGGCACTTCCACAACGACAACTCGGTGGCCGTACTCCGGGATGTGCCCGGCCTGGTCATCGCGGTGCCGGCGCGGCCGGACGACGCCGCGCCCATGCTGCGGACCTGCCTGGCCAGCGCGGCGGTGGACGGCAGCGTCTGCGTGTTCCTGGAGCCGATCGCGCTCTACCACACCCGTGACCTGTACGGCGACGGCGACGGCGAGTGGCTCGCCGGCTACGCCGAGCCGGGCGCGTGGGTGAGCGGTCACGTGCCGATCGGCCGCGCCCGCGTGTACGGGGTGGGCTCGGCCGAGGACCTGACCATCATCACCTTCGGTAACGGCGTACGGATGTCGCTGCGCGCGGCGGCCACGCTCGCGGGCGAGGGGGTCGGCACCCGGGTGGTGGACCTCCGATGGCTCGCCCCGCTGCCGGTCGCGGACATCATCCGGGAGGCGTCGGCGACCGGCCGGGTGCTGGTGGTGGACGAGACGCGTCGGTCCGGCGGGGTCGGGGAGGGTGTGCTCGCCGCCCTGGTCGATGCCGGATATGTCGGTGCGGCGCGGCGAGTAGCCGGAGTTGACTCGTTTGTACCATTAGGCCCGGCAGCGCGTCAGGTTCTGGTCTCGGAGGAAGCCATTACCGAGGGTGCCCGCACGCTCCTGGCACGGTAAATTCCGTTCCACCCGGTGCGCCACTTGCGCGGGGAGCCACAACTGTGTGGACTTTGCCTGACGGCGTCGACCGGACGCCGCGAGCAGGGACGAGATGAGGAGGCACGCGACAGTGAGCGCGACCGCTGGTCAGGCCGCCGACGGGGTACGCAGCCTGGCGGACCGGTTCGGTATCGAGCCGGGGATGGTCGTCATGGAGATGGGGTACGACGACGACGTCGACCAGGATCTCCGGGACGCCCTCACCGACCGCTCTGGAGACCTCGTCGACGAGGACACCGACGAGGTCGTCGACGCGGTGCTGGTCTGGTACCGCGACGGCGACGGTGATCTCTTCGAGATCCTCGTCGACGCCCTCGGCCCGCTGGCCGACAACGGGGTCGTGTGGCTGCTGACGCCGAAGGCGGGGCGCGACGGGCACGTGGAGCCCAGCGAGATCGCCGAGTCCGCTCCCACCGCCGGCCTCCAGCAGACCTCGACGATCAACGCCGGCCGCGACTGGAGCGGGGCCCGGCTGGTCCTGCGCCGCGGGGCCAAGGCCAAGAAGTAGCCGCCCCGGCAGGCCACCGCCCACCGCGGCAGCCCAGGTCACCCGGCGGGGACGCCGCCGGGTCGGCAGGCCCGTGCCGTTCCACCGCAGGCGAGGAGTCCCGCATGCCCATCGAGGTCGGCGCGCAGGCGCCGGACTTCGCCCTCAAGGACCAGAACAACCAGGAGGTACGCCTCTCCGACTTCCGGGGCAGGCGTACCGTGCTGCTGGTCTTCTACCCGCTCGCCTTCAGCGGCACCTGCCAGGGCGAGCTGACCGAGATCCGGGACAACCTCGACGACTTCGTCAACGACGACGTCCAGGTGCTCACTGTCAGCGTCGACTCGATCTTCAGCCACAAGGTGTGGGCCGAGCGGGAGGGCTACCGGTTCCCGATGCTCGCCGACTTCTGGCCGCACGGCGCGGTCGCCCAGGCGTACGGGGTCCTCAACGAGACCGCCGGCGTCGCCAACCGGGGCACCTTCGTGATCGACAAGGCCGGCGTGGTCCGCTTCGCCGAGATGAACATGCCGGGGCAGCGCCGCGACCAGCAGGGCTGGCGCAAGGCGCTGGCCGAGGCCGCCGGCTGAGATCCCACCGGCGACGCCATGCGACCGGGCCGGCGGCGAACAGGTAAGCTTGCCAGCCACCGGCCCGCCGTACGGGCGTTCCGGGCGCGTAGCTCAGTGGGAGAGCACTCGCCTTACAAGCGAGGGGTCGCAGGTTCGAAACCTGCCGCGCCCACCCTCCATCACCAGCCGAAACCGCCCCAGGAAGATCACTCCCCGGGGCGGTGGCAGCAACGGTGACAGCAGTAGTGGTTACGAGAGCCGTCCGTCGAGCTTCCCGAGCGCCTGACGCATAGCGTCGAGGTTGGCATGCGAGTAGACCTTCAGCGTGATCTTCACGTCGGCGTGCCGGGCGATGGCCTGTACGACGTGCGGCGGGACACCTAGCTCCATCAGCAGCGACACGACCGTGTGCCGTAGGTCGTGTAGCCGGACGTCTGGGCAGCCGGCCACCTCCCGCAAGGCGGCGAAGTGACGGTTCAGGTTGCGGGGCTCTATCGGTGTGCCGACCTCTGAGGGGAAGACCAGGCCGTGTTCCTGCCACACCTCAGCCAACCGAGAACGTTCCTTGCGCTGCCGTTCTTGGTGCCCCCCCTGTCACGCTGATGTGAGACAGCCCGTCTACCAGGGGATACTCTTCCTGGACGGCCCTGAGGAGAGCACATCAGCATGACGTCGAAGCCC
>NZ_JBITMV010000015.1:161560-218276 GCF_044466625.1 Micromonospora sp. NPDC049366 | reverse complement strand
GCCTCAAGACCACCACCGTCTACGACCAGGCGACCGCCTGGTCACACCGAACCCAACCCGTCGCTGCTTGACATCCAAGCTCCTGGGATGTCTGAGCCGCGCGCCCAGGCGGCTTCCCCTGAGCCGCCGCTCCGGGTAGGTGACCCGCACCGGCACCCCCGCCGCGACCAGGGCGTCCGCGTCCTCGCGGCGGTTCTCCTCGACGTCGAGCAGCACCAGGTCGGGCCGCAGGGCGCGCACCCGGTCCAGGTCCGGGTACTTGCTGCCGCCCACCCGCGCCACGTCCAGGCCCGCCGGGTGGGTGCACCAGTCGGTGGCGCCGACCAGCACCCGGGGCAGCGTCACCGCCACCGCCTCCGTCAGCGACGGCACCAGCGACACCACCCGCACCGTGCACCTCCCCACCGTCGACCGGCCCGACACCGACCCGGTCGATCATGCCCGCCCGGAGTCGATCCGCGCGGTCACGTCGAGGTGGGCGGGTCGGCAACCGGCCGTGTCCCCGTACCGTCGGATCGCGGTGGCCACATGATCGCGCAGGCCCGCGGTCCGCGCGCCGGCTGCGATGTCCATCCGGATCCACAGGTCGGGCCGCGGCGGCTCGCCGGTCAGCACCACCCGGGCCCGCCGGACCCGCGGGTCTCCGGTCAGGTCCCGCTCCAACGCCCGCACCAGCACCGCCGCCGGCAGCCGCGTCCGCCCCCGTCGGCCGGACCGGTGGGTGAGCACACCCCGCAGGGACCCACCCCCGCGCAGCTCCCGGCCGATCAGCCACAGCCCGCCCAGCGCGGCGAGCAGACCGGCGACCACCACGGCCAGCGCGCCCCACGGCGCGGCGAGCCGCCACGCGCGCCGCAGGCCCGCGCCGACCAGCGGCGCGTCCGGCTCGACGCCGGGAAACCCGCCGAGGTTCAGCGCCAACCCGACGCCGCCGGCCGCGACCAGCGCCAACGCCAGCACCGTCCACAGCACGCGGTGCGCCGCGTTGCTCACGCCGACCCCCGCAGGCGTACGTCGATCCGCGCCGGCCCGGGCACCGCCAAGCGGTGCAACTCCTGGTGTACGGCGAACTCGACCTCGTCGCGGGCCGCCGGATCCCCGGTCGCCACCACCCGTGGCCGCCACTGCGTGCCGCGTCGACGGATCCGCACCCGTGCCCGCCGCACACCCGGCACCGACCCGGCGGCCGCCGACAGGCGACGCTCCACCGAGCGTCGCTGCAGGTGCCAGCCCTCCCCGGCGTCCACCCGGCTCGGCGACCACCGGCGCAGCTCGGCGACGAGCACCGCGACGCCGGCCACGATCAGCGCGACGGCGGCGGCGCGTACCGCTGGGTCGTCCCAGCGGGTCGTCCGCAGCGCCGCCGACACCTCGGCCCGGTCGACCAGCAGCGGCGGATGACCCACCGCGGCCAGCAGCGCCTCCACCACGGCGAGCGCGCCGCCGGCTACCAGGGCGGCGGCGAGCAGCAGCGTGGCCAGGCGGTTGGCGGTACGCACTCAGGCCCCCACCTCGGCCCCGCTCACGTGGGCACCGGCGGGTCCACGCCCGGTACGACCAGATCCTCCACCGTCACGGTCACCTCCCGGACGGCCAGCCCCGTCGCCGCCCCCACCTGATCGATCACCGCGTCCCGGACCGCGTCGGCGACGGCGAGGACACTGCTGCCGTACCAGGCGACCAGCTCCACGTCGACGCTCGCCACCCGGTCGTCGAGGCGGGCCGCCACGCCGTGCGGGCGGGCGGGCACCGGCACCAGCGCGTACACCCCGGGCACCTGCCGGGCGGCGTGGGCGGCGACCCGGGCCACCACGTCCGGGGCGATGCGGGTGTCTCCCCGGTCGGCGCGGTCACCCAGCCCTTCCGGCGCTCGGCCGTCGGCGGCGGTCACCGGCGTCGGGCCGGGCGGACCCGGTCCCCGAGGCCGGTCGCCGCGAGGTCTCCGTCGAGCACCCGGGCGACGAGCCAGCCGAGCAGCCCGGCCAGCACGGCCAGGCCCGCCGCCGTGATTCCGGCGCTCACCCAGACCGCGACCACCAGGAAACCGGCGAGAAAGCCGAACTGCTGTCGCGACATGGCACCTCCCGGCCGGCCCGCTACCGGCACGCGGATCTGGATACACCGCCCGCCCGCCCCGGAACGCGAGCACCATGTGACCTCCGTCACATTTCTGTCTCGCAGGGGCGGCCCCGCCGGGATCTTGGAAGATCAGGGCCCCTGGAGGGGCCACGAGCTTCCAAGATCCCGAAGGCGGCCACGGCGGACGTGCCCGGCGTGCCGTCGGCCATGATCGGCCCCCTACACTCGGCCGGGTCGACAACCGGGCGGACGGATCAGGCAGGCGGATGACGAGCAGTGACGACGGCTCCTGGCTGCGTACGCTGCCGCCCGCCGGTGGTCGGGCCCCGGTGCTCACCCGTGCCGGTCATCGTGTGCTCGCCGGGCACCGCCTGAGCGAGCTGGTGCAGGGCCGCCCACCGGGGATCACCGGCCACCAGTGGAGCACCGCCAGCCGCGAGGGCTTCGACCTGGTGGTCTGCGACGAGGACACCGGCCGACCCGTCGTCGCGGTGGAGATCGGTCCCGCCGTCGCGCCCGGTTCGCCCGCACAGCGCGCGGAGCGCATGAAGAGCACGGTCAGCGCCGCCGTCGGGCTGCCGGTGCTCCGGGTCGAGTCGCCCACGCTGCGCGCCGCCGACCACGGACGTCGCCTCGTGGAGTACGTGCTCGACGCGCGCCGCTACGCGGCGGTCACCACCACCCCCGTTACCGGGGAGGCCGACGAGCCCGACGCCGTCGGGTTCCGCGAGATCCTCGGGCGGCTCCCCGACGGGCGTACGGGGCACGTCAACGACCTGGGGGCGCTGGCGCGCGCGGCGGCGGTGGAGGCGTACGTGTCGCGCCGCCTGGCCGACCCGATCGTGCGCGGCCTGCACGTGCGGTGGACCGGAGGCCCTGCCGAGGGGTGGAGCTGGGTCGAGGTGCGGCCCGGCGCGTGCCTGGTCGAGCGGGTGTCGGTGTGGGAGCACCGCTTCACCTGCGGCGTCGACCCGGCGCAGCTGGCCGAGGACCTGGCGGTCGTCGCGTTGGGCGAGCGGCTGCGTGACCTGGACGCCGCCGAGCGGGAACTGATCTCCCGCGACGCGCTGCGTACCGAGATCCTCGGCCTGCGGGAGCGCCGCGACGAGTTCGTCGACGGCTTCGCCTTCGAGCACCTCTGCGCCGACTGAACGCGCCGACCCGAACGGCGCCGACCGACCGGTGAGTCGCACGGCGCCGAGAGACCGCGCCGAACGGTGCCGACTGACCTCACTGACGCGAACGACGTCCCGGTGCCGCTGACACGCCGGTGCGGCACGCCGAACATCTCTCGGGATTTTTCTTCGCCGCGTTGAACCCTCGCCGTGGCGGTTCCGTACTCCAGCGGGAATGGACAGGATCTTCCCCGTCCGCGGCATCGGGCGTGGGAGACGGTGCGGAAAGGGCATCGTCGGTCATCGACATGCCACGGTGCGTCACGGCGGTTGAGGTCGTGGCACGGCTGTTCAATTTCCGACGGTCCGCCGAGGGCACGGATCCACTACCGGATCGCGAAGGAGAACAATTCGATGCGCAGGTCCACACGGGCGCGCCGGTCATCCGGTAACGCGCTGAGCAAGCGTCTGCTGGCTGTCGTCGGCACGCTCGTGGTCTTCGGCGGGATCGTCGCCGTGACCCAGATCTCGTCGGCCGAGGACCGGCGCTCCGGCAACACCAGGCCGACCGCTGGCGGCTGCGTGCAGCCCAGCCCGGGTGCGACCGCGCCGGGTGGGGGCGGCTCCACGACCCGCACCTGGCAGGACGGCCGCTGGGTACGCAACCACTGGGGTGACGGCCAGCAGTCGATGACCGAATGCCAGCAGGGCAGCGGCGGCGGCAGCGGGTCGGGCGGCTCCGCCATCGCCTGCCCGGACGTGGCGGGCCAGCTGCCCGACGTGCCGGATCGGGCCCGCGCCGAGGTCGACCGCAACCTGAGCCAGCTTCAGACGCAGATCGCCGAGGCGGACCGTCGCCTCGCGGCCGAGGGCAGCCGGGGCGAGCAGTTCGTCCGCAACGCGATCCTGCGGCCGCTGGCCGACAAGCGCCGCGCCACCCTCGGCCGGATCACCACCGCGATCGACCGGTTCGGTCCGCGTCCGCAGGGGCTGAACCGGCTCGCCGAATGCCAGGTGCAGCCGGTCGACAACGGCGGCAGCACCGGCGGTGGAAACACCGGTGGTGGCAACAATGGTGGGGGTGACACCGGTGGTGGCAACAATGGCGGCGGTAACACCGGCGGGGGTAACAACGGTGGCGGAAACAACGGGGCACCGGGGGCCGGTCTGGGCGTCCTGGCGAACAGTTGCGACGAGAGCCGGCTCCAGCCGCACGACGGTTTCCAGAACGGCAACCGCTGCGTGAGCACCGAATTCGGTGAGGTCGGCGCCGCGGCCAACAATCCGTCGCTGTTGATCACGGACTTCCCCAACCAGGTCGGCCGCAACCAGCCCTTCACGTTGCAGGTGAGCACCCGCAACCTGATCCGCGACCGATTCCTCGCCGCCGGCCAGGGCGGCTACTACGTGGAGAGTTCGCTGCTCAACGACCAGGGCCTGGTCCGCGGCCACTTCCACACCGCCTGCCGGATGCTGGACAGCCTCGACGAGCCGCCCGCGCCGCAGGACGTGCCCGCCTTCTTCGTCGCCACCGAGGACGGCGGCGGCAGCGCGCAGCCCGACGAGGTGACCATCCAGATCCCCGGCCTGCCGGAGTCCGGCACCGCGCAGTGCGCGGTCTGGGCCGGCGACGGGTCGCACCGGCTCCCGATGATGGAGCGCGCCAACCAGACGCCAGCCTTCGACGCGGTGCGCATCGAGGTCAACTGACCGTACGACCACGGCCGGGCCGGTGGGGCGCTCCCCGCCGGCCCGGCCGTCGCCGTGCGGCGGAAACCGGACCGACCCAGTATCCCCGCCACCTCGGCGATAACGCGGTATCCGGCCGGGCCGGGACACCGCGATATCAGCAAAACTCACGGTCGGGAAAGAGTGCGGCCGGCCCCTGCGTGGGGCCGGCCGGTATGGTGCCGGTGCGGCGGAAGGACCGGGCAGAGGGTTTCGCCGGTCGGGCCCGCCGGGGCCGGGTCAGCGGTTCTTGTACGCCTCGACGACCTCGACCGGGATGCGGCCCCGCTCGGAAATCTTGTAGCCGTTCTTGACGGCCCATTCCCGGATCGCGCGGTTCTGTTCCCGGTCCATTCCCGCGCCGCCGGAGCGGGTCGTGCGCCGGGTGCCCTCCGCCGGCCCGCGCCCGATCCGCCGCCCTGCGCTGATGTACGGGTCGAGCGCCTTACGCAGGACGCCCGCGTTCTCGTCCGAGACGTCGATGGTGTAGGCGACGCCGTCGAGGCTGAACTCGACCGTCCGGTCGGCCTTTCCACCGTCGAGGTCGTCGGTCAGCACCGTGATTACTTTTCTCGCCATCGCCGATTACTCCCTGTCTACGGCGGGGGGTGTGGGTCAAAGTTTGACCCACACCCCCCGTAATCCGCAAGAATATGGCTGTTTTCATTTCGGCGAGTCGCGTTTACCGCCGACGAAAAGTGCGTCCAGTCCCTCGAATCGGCCTGGTGGGCGCGTCATTCGCCGAGCAGGCCGGCGTGCCCGGCGAGCGCGGCGGCCTCCGCGCGGCTGGACACTCGCAGTTTTCGCAACAGGGCGGCGGTCATCCGTTTCGCGGTCCGTTCCGAGACGTGCATCCGCGCGGCGATCTCGACGGTGTTGCGGCCGGCCGCGATGGCGCGCAGCAACTGCCGCTCCTCACCGTCCAGGTCGACGGAGGGCCCGCGGGCGGGGCGCGGCGGATCGTGCCACCGAGGGGCGGTGGGCGACCGGGGCCGCCCCGGACGGTAGGGAGCGGTTCCGCTACGACGGCGCCCCGCGCGCCCACGCGCCCGAACCGGTCCTGCCGCCGGGCGACCCCCGCCTCAACAACACCAACCGGGAGGGTGGTCTGAGTCACACCCCGGAAGAAAGGGAACGCTTTGTTACTTGAGCCTGACACGCTCAACTCAACGCGATAGCAGGTGTTCGATGGCAACTCTTCCGGTACTTCCCCTGACCGACGCCGTGCTGCTGCCCGGCATGGTCATCCCGGTGACCCTCGACCCGACCACCCAGGCCGCGGTCGACGCGGCACGCGCGACCGGCGACCGTACGCTGCTGGCCGTGCCCCGCATCGACGGCGAGTACGGCCCGGTCGGCGCGATCGCCACCATCGAGAAGGTCGGCCGGCTGCCCAGCGGGGAGCCCGCCGCCGTGATCCGCGGCCTCGCCCGCGCCCGCATCGGCTCCGGCGTGCCCGGACCGGGCGCCGCGCTGTGGGTCGAGGCGACCGAACTGTCCGAACCCGCCCCCACCGGCAAGGCCCGCGAACTGGCCCGCGAGTACCGCGCGCTGGTGACCTCGGTCCTGCAGCAGCGGGGCGCCTGGCAGGTCATCGACGCCGTGGAGCGGATGACCGACCTCTCCGAGCTGGCCGACTCGGCCGGCTACGCCCCCTGGCTGACCCTGGACCAGAAGACCGAGCTGCTCGCCGCGCCGGACGTCACCGCCCGGCTGGAGCTGCTGGTCGGCTGGGTGAAGGACCACCTGGCCGAGCAGGAGGTCACCGAGCAGATCAACACCGAGGTGCGGGAGGGGCTGGAGAAGTCCCAGCGCGAGTTCCTGCTGCGCCAGCAGCTCGCCGCGATCCGCAAGGAGCTCGGCGAGGACGAGCCGGACGGCTCCGCCGACTACCGCTCCCGCGTGGAGAGCGCCGACCTGCCGGAGAAGGTCCGGGAGGCGGCGATGCGCGAGGTCGGCAAGCTGGAGCGGGCCAGCGACGCCTCCCCGGAGGCGGGCTGGATCCGCACCTGGCTGGACACGGTGCTCGAGATGCCGTGGAGCACGCGTACGCAGGACAACACCGACCTGGCCGCGGCCCGCGAGGTGCTCGACGCCGACCACGCCGGCCTGGCCGACGTGAAGGACCGCATCCTGGAGTACCTGGCGGTGCGCAACCGCCGCGCCGAGCGCAACCTCGGCGTCGTCGGCGGGCGTGGCTCGGGCGCCGTGCTCGCCCTCGCCGGCCCTCCCGGGGTCGGCAAGACCAGCCTCGGCGAGTCCGTCGCCCGGGCGCTCGGCCGCAACTTCGTCCGGGTCTCCCTGGGCGGTGTCCGCGACGAGGCGGAGATCCGCGGTCACCGGCGCACGTACGTCGGCGCGCTGCCCGGCCGGATCGTCCGCGCGCTGCGCGAGGCCGGCTCGATGAACCCGGTCGTGCTCCTCGACGAGGTCGACAAGCTGGCCGCCGGCTACGCCGGTGACCCGGCCGCCGCCCTGCTGGAGGTGCTCGACCCGGCGCAGAACCACACCTTCCGGGACCACTACCTGGAGGTCGACCTCGACCTGTCCGACGTGCTCTTCCTGGCCACCGCGAACGTGGTGGAGGCCATCCCCGGCCCGCTGCTGGACCGGATGGAGCTGGTCGCCCTGGACGGCTACACCGAGGACGAGAAGGTCGCCATCGCCCGCGACCACCTGCTGCCCCGGCAGCGGGAGCGGGCCGGCCTCACCGCCGACGAGGTGACCGTCTCCGACGAGGCGCTGGCCCGCATCGCGGGGGAGTACACCCGGGAGGCCGGCGTCCGGCAGCTCGAACGATCCCTGGCCAAGATCCTGCGCAAGGTGACGGTCGCGCTGGCCGACGACCCGACCCCGGTCGAGGTGGGCACCGACAACCTGGCCCGCTACCTGGGCCGGCCGAAGTTCACGCCCGAATCGGCGGAGCGCACGGCCGTGCCGGGTGTGGCGACCGGACTGGCGGTGACCGGCGCCGGTGGGGACGTGCTCTTCATCGAGGCGACCAGCATGGAGGGCGAGCCCGGACTGACCCTGACCGGTCAGCTCGGCGACGTCATGAAGGAGTCCGCGCACATCGCGCTGTCGTACCTGCGGTCCAACGGGCGACGCTTCGGCATCGACCCGAACGCCCTCGCCGGACGGCGGATCCACGTCCACTTCCCGGCGGGCGCGGTGCCCAAGGACGGACCCAGCGCCGGCATCACCATGGTGACCGCGCTGGCCTCCCTGGTGACCGGGCGGCCGGTGCGGCCGGAGTTCGGCATGACCGGTGAGGTGACGCTGTCCGGGCGGGTGCTGCCCATCGGCGGGGTGAAGCAGAAGCTGCTCGCCGCGCACCGGGCCGGCCTCACCGAGGTGATCATCCCGGCCCGCAACGAGCCGGACCTGGACGACCTGCCCACCGAGGTCCGTGAGGCGCTGACCATCCACACCCTCGCGGACGTGGCCGACGTGCTCGCCCTGGCGCTGCGCCCGGCCGAGATCGACGCGGAGTCGCTGGACGGCCCGGCGCTCGCCGCCGCCTGACGGTCGCGCCACCGGCAAGCCCCCGGTCACCCCCTCCTCGGGGCGGTGGCCGGGGGCTTCCGTCGTCCGGCGCGCGCGAGCCGGTCAGCGTCGTTCAGCGCCCGCGCCGGTCAGCGTCAGGCGTCGGTCAGCGGTCGCGGCGGTCCCGCCGGTCGCCGTCGAAGCGCCGGCCACCACCGTCGAACCGTCGCCCGCCACCGTCGTACGGGCGGTCCGAGGAGCGGGTACGCCGGTCCTGGTCGTCGCCGTCACGGTCACGTCGTACGGTCGCCTTGCGGCCCTTGATGGTGCTGCCCCGCAGCCCGGCGATCACCTCGTCGGCGACGGCGTAGGGGACCTCGATCAGCGAGAACCGGTCCGCGATCTCGATCGAGCCGATGTCCCGGCCACTGACCCGGGTCTCGCCGGTGATCGCGCCCACCAGGTCCTGCGGGCGCACCCCGGCCCGCCGACCCAACCCCACGAACACCTGGGTGGTGCCACCGGCGCGGGGCCGGCCACCCGGCCGCCGCTCGCCCCGGCCCTCCGGCCGCCCCTCGCGGGGGCCGCGCAGCGGGATCTGCGGGATCTCCTCCTCGTCGTCGTCCGCGCCCGGCGAGGTCGTCTCGTGGGCCAGCTTCACCGCCGCGAGAGCCACCTCCATCAGGTCGAACTCGTCGGTGAGCGACTCCACGATCACCCGGAACGACTCCAGATCGTCCTCCAGCAGGCTCTCCCGCAGCGCCGCCTGGGTCAGCTCCAGCCGCCGGGTGCGCAGGTCCGCCACGGTCGGGATCTTGTCGATCGCGATCCGCTGCCCGGTCACCCGCTCGATCGTCTTGAGCATCCGGTGCTCGCGCGGCTCGGCGAGGGTGATCGCCACCCCCTCGCGGCCGGCGCGGCCCACCCGGCCGATCCGGTGCACGTACGACTCGGGCGCCGACGGCACGTCGTAGTTGACCACGTGGGTGAGCTGCTCGACGTCGAGGCCCCGGGCGGCGACGTCGGTGGCGACCAGCAGGTCCGCCGTGCCCGCCCGCAGCCGCCCCATCACCCGGTCCCGCTGCTCCTGGCTCATCCCGCCGTGCAGCGCCTCCGCGCGGTAGCCCCGGCCGTTCATCGTCTCGGTCAGCCGGTCCACCTCCTCCCGGCTGCGGCAGAACACGATCGCCGCCGTCGGCGACTCCACGTCCAGCACCCGGCCCAGGGCGGCCGGCTTGTGCGCCCGCGCGACGATGTACGCGCTCTGCCGCACCCGGGGCGCCTCCCCGGCGACCGGCTGCTCCCGCTCGATCTGGATGCGGACCGGGTCGGTCAGGTGCTGGCGGGCCATCCCGTCGATCCGGGACGGCATGGTGGCCGAGAAGAGCACCGTCTGCCGCTCGTCCGGGGCGTGCTCCAGGATCGCCTCGATGTCCTCGGCGAAGCCCATGTCCAGCATCTCGTCGGCCTCGTCCAGCACCACCGTGGCCAGCGCGCCCAGCCGCAGCGTGCCCCGGGCGATGTGGTCCAGCGCCCGGCCCGGCGTGGCGACCACCACGTCCACCCCGGCGTCGAGCGCCCGCAGCTGGCGGCCGATCGGCTGCCCGCCGTAGATCGGCAGCACCCGGGCGCCCAGCTCCCGGCCGTAACGGTGGAACGCCTCCGACACCTGCACCGCCAGCTCCCGGGTCGGCACCAGCACCAGCGCCACCGGGTCGGTGGTCTCGCCGCGCGCCGGCATCCGCTGCAACAGCGGCAGCGCGAACGCCGCCGTCTTGCCGGTGCCGGTGGCCGCCTGCCCCAGCAGGTCCTGCCCGGCCAGCAGGGGAGGGATCGCCTCCCGCTGGATGGGCGTGGGCTCCTCGTAGCCCAGGGCGGACAGCGCGCCGAGCAGCTCGTCGCGCAGCCCGAGCTCCGCGAAGCCGGTCGCCTCGTCGGTGCCGTCGTCGGTGGGGTGGGTGTTGTCAGGTGCCGAACTCATGTCGCAAGCCTTTCATCACCGCCGCCGGCCCGCCGAGGCGACCGGCAACCCGCCGGCCCGCCGGTCGCCGCGAGCGTCTCGACCGGCCGGTTCCGGCCCCGGCCGGGTCGCCCGCCACCCCCGTGCCGGCGGCGGACCCGGCCCGTCGGTCAGGCGGTGAGGAGGGCCAGGACGACGGTGACGCCGAGCACCGCGTCGAGGACCGCGCACCACTGCGCGTACCCGCGCGGCACCACCTCGTCGCACGGGTGGTGGACGGCGTCCCAGCCGGCCAGCCGTGCCGCAGCGTCGCGACCAGCGGGTGCCGCCGTGGTGCCGGCGCGGCGGCGTCGTGCCGGTGCCACAGCGCCACCAGGACCATCGCCGGGACCATGAGCAGGTGCCCGCCGAGCATCAGCGTGTCGGCGGCCAGCCGACCCGCCCAGTAGGGCACGAGCAGCAGTAGGTACGGGACGTACATGGCGGCGGCCATCTCGGCGCACGCCGTCCGGGAGTGCCGGCGGTGGCGCATCCACACCGTCATGCCGACGGTCGTGTTGGTCGCCATCACCAGCGCGGCCACGTCCGGCCGGGCGAGGACGGCGGTGAGCCCGAGCGGGGCGCCGGCGATCCGCCACAGCGGGGCGAGCAGCAGCATCCCGGCGGCCATCGCCAGCGTCATCTCGCCGAGGTGCCGCAGCAGGTGACGGAGGCCGCCCGGGTGCGGGGCCGACGGGGGAGCGGGGGACACCCGGTGGGGCGTCGACGTGGCTGTCATGCCCTCGACCCTGCCGCCGTACGACGGGACGGAACAGGCTCGTCCGTCACGGGTTCGGCGTGCGGATCGCACGGTCCACCCGTGACATTCCACAGGGGTGGACCGGGCGGCGGCGCGCCTAGGATCGGGGCGTGGCGCAGGTGGTGGAGCCCCGGGCGGACCGGCGGTTGCGCCGTGCCCGGGCCGCCACCCTCTTCTCGCTCGCCACCGGCATCTGGGCCAGCCTGCTCCTGCCGCTGGTCGGCCTCGCCCGGGAGGACGACCCGACGCGCGTCGCGCTGGGCGCGGTGGGCATCGGCGCGTTCGCCGCCAGCCAGGCCGCCGTGCTGTACGCGGCGGTCACGCCGTGGCTGGCGCAGCGGTGGCGTCACCGCGCGCAGTGGTGCCTGGGGGTGGTGGCGCTGCTGACCGTCCCGCTGGTCGGCCCGGTCGCCGCGGGCGGCTGGCCCACCTGGGCGTGGCTCGGCGCCTCCCTGATCGGGATGGCCCCGCTGCTGGTCCGGCTGCCGGCCGCGCTGGTGGTCTCCGGGGTGACGCTCGCCGCCACGGTCGGGGTGGCGGTGTGGACCGGTGGGCAGGTGTGGCGCTTCGTCGCGGTGACCGCCGGGGTCGGCGTCGGCGTCGCCCTGGTCAACGGGCTCCAGGTGTGGTTCTGGGACCTGCTGGTGGAGGCGCGGGCGGGGCAGGCGGCGCAGGCCCGGCTCGCCGCCGCGGAGGAGCGGCTGCGGTTCGCCCGCGACGTGCACGACGTGCTGGGCCACAGCCTCACCGTCATCGCGTTGAAGGCGGAGCTCGCCGCCCGTCTCGCCGAGGTCGACGCCGAACGCGCCGGGCGGGAGGCCGCCGAGGTGCAGGGGCTGGCCGTCGCGGCGCTGGCCGAGGTGCGGGAGGCCGTCCACGGCTACCGCGCGGTCGACCTGGGTGACCAGCTCGCCGCCGTCGCCGGGGTGCTGCGCTCGTGCGGTGTGCGGTGCACGGTCCTGCCACCGGCGGACGACCTGCCCGCCGCGGCGGCGAGCGACCTGGCCGCGGTGCTGCGCGAGGCCGGCACGAACGTGCTGCGGCACAGCCGGGCCGGCTGGTGCCGGATCGAGTTCGTCCGGGAGGACGGGATGGCCAGGATGACCGTGACCAACGACGGCGCCGACGACGGGGGCCCGGACGCCCGCAGCAGCGGCCTGCGCGGCCTGGCCGACCGGCTCGGCGCGGCGGGCGGGCGGCTGCACGTGCGACGGGAGGAGAACCTGTTCACCCTTGAGGCGATCGTGCCGGTGGCCCCGTGATCCGGGTCCTGCTCGCCGACGACGAGGACCTCGTCCGGGTGGCCCTGGCCGCCCTGCTGGGGCTCGAACCCGACCTGGAGGTGGTGGCGCAGGCGGCCGACGGGCCGGCGGCGGTCACCGCGGCGCTGGCGCACCGGCCGGACGTGGCGGTGGTCGACCTGGAGATGCCCGGGCTGACCGGGATCGAGGTGGCCGCCGAGCTGGCCCGGGTCCGACCCGACTGCGCGGTGGTGCTGCTGACCGGGCATGGTCGCCCGGCCCACCTGCGGCAGGCGCTGACGGCCGGCGCAGCGGGCTTCCTACCGAAGGGCGCGCCGGGTGGGGCGCTCGCCGACGTGATCCGCCGGGTCCACGCCGGCGGCCGGTACGTCGACCCGTCGCTGGCCGCCGACGCGCTCACCCTGCCCGCGTGCCCGCTGACCCCCCGGGAACTGGAGACGCTGCGGCTCGCGGAGCTGGGCGTGCCGGTCGCGGTGATCGCCCGGCGGGTCCATCTCGCCGCCGGCACCGTCCGTAACCACCTCGCCGCCGCCGTGCAGAAGCTCGGCGCGGCCGACCGGGCGCACGCGGTGCGTACCGCGCGGGAGAACGGCTGGCTCTGACCGTCACCGGCGAACCGTGCGACTAGCGTGGGTCGGTGCGTACGGTCGAACTGGTCTGCTCGGCGGAGCTGGACGCCACGGTCCGGGCCGCCTGGGACCGGCTGGCCGGGGCGGGCCTGCCCAGCCTGGCCCGCAACACCCACCCCAGCAACCGGCCACACCTGACCCTCGCCGCGGTGGACGAGTTCCCGCCGGGCGCGGTGGCCCGGCTCGGCGCGCTGGTCGCCGACGCGCTGCCGCTGCCGGCGCGGCTCGGCGAGGTGGCCGTCCTCGACGGCAGCGCGCCGCTGGTGTGGCTGGTCGACCCGGACCCGGCGCTGGTGGCGCTGCACCGCGCGGTGTGGCGGATCCTCGGTGACGCGGACGGGCGCAACCCGTGGCACGCGCCGCAGCGGTGGAATCCGCACCTGAGCCTGGCGCTGCGCTTCCGCAGCGCGGACCCGGGGCTGGCCCGGGCGATCGTCGGGGCCGGGCGGCCGGCGGGGGAGTTCGTCGCCGCCCGCAGCTACGACAGCGTCGAACGGTCGGTGGCGCCGATCGGGCCCCCGGTCCGCTGACCGGGAGCCCGACCGGCGCTCAGCGGTAGAAGCGCAGGTAGTCGAACTCGGCGGTGACCGCCGGCTGGGCGCCGCCGTGCGCGACCAGACCGATCCGCGGCGTCGTGCCGGCCGGGAACGTCCAGACGCCGCCCCACGTCCAGGTCACCCCGTCGCGGCTGGACCCGGCCCGGAACTCGTGCTCGCCGGTCGCCCGGTCCACGTGGTGCGCCAGGCGCAGCCACGTCGTGCGGGCCGGGGTGCCCACGATGGTGCCGCCGTACACCGGCTGGCCGGCGAAGGGCAGCTCGTAGCCGTACTCCACCTGCCGGGTGTTCCAGATCGCCACCTGGGCCAGCCGGGCGAAGCGGTCGTCGTCGACGTAGGCGACCAGGCCCGCCTGCTGGTAGTTGCGGACCGTCTCCTCGCCGAGGTCCAGGGTCACCTTCGTCTCGACCACGTAGTCCCCGGCCGGGGCGTCGCGCAGCAGCACCCCGGCGGTGTTGCCGGTGCCGGTGAGGTCGGTGTCCTGCACCGGCCAGCGCAGCGCGCCACCCGTCACCGTCGCCGCCGGGTCGGGGCGTACCCAGCTCCAGGCCGGGTCGAGCCCGCCGGTGAACTCGTCGGACCAGGCCGGCAGCGGCGCGCCGACGCGCGGCTCGGGGGCGGTGTTGCGCGCCGGCTGGTACAGCCGGACCGCGCTGACGTTGTCGAACTCGGCGGGCCCGCCGGTCGCGTCCAGCGTGAGCCGGCCGGTCACCGGCCGGTCCAGCCGCAGCGTCACCACGGCCAGTTGGTCGCCCAGCCGCGCCGGGCTCAGCTCGGCGACGAGGTGCCGCCCGCGTACCTCGACGGCCAGGTTGTGCCGGTCGGCGGCGGTGAAGTCGGCGGGCAGCGGGGCGTTGGCCGTGCGGCCGCCGTCGCGGGCGACCAGCCGCCCGGCCGCCGCGTCGACGCGGACCTCGACCCGGTCGGCGAGGGTGAGGCCGGCGCTGGTCGCGCCGGTGAGCCGCAGGTCGGCCTCCGCCCGCACGTCGCCGCCGACGGTCGTACGACTGGTGAGCGCGCCGGTGCCGGTGAGCCGGCCGCCGGTGGTCCGCCAGTCGCCGGTGACCCGTCGCCAGCCGGCGACGCCGGCGTCGAAGCGCTCGTCCAGGGCGCCGGTGGTGACCGGCGCCGCTCGGGTGCCTTCCGACGGGCCCGTGCCGGCGTTGACGGTGGGCCAGCCGCCGATCCAGTCCAGACGGTCCAGCAGCATCGGGCGCTCGTTGATGCCGAACGGCTCGTCCAGGTAGGGGTCGGCCCGGTCGATGGCGTGGTAGACGATCCAGTCCTGCCCGGACAGGTCGGTGAGGAAGCCGTTGTGTCCGGTGCCGATCCAGCGGTTGCCGTTCTGCGTGAGCACCGGCGTGCCACCGGCCCGGGACGCGGTCAACGCGATCCCGTCGCGGTCCAGGAACGGCCCGCGCGGGCTGGTCGCCCGGCCCACCTGGACGGAGTAGCCGGTGGCCGGGCCGGCGCAGCAGTTCGCGGTCGAGGCGAAGAGGTAGTAGTAGCCGTCGTGGCGCAGCACGTAGCTGCCCTCGAACTTGTTGTCGATCGCCACCAGCGTCGGGTCGCCGACCGCCCGCAGGCCGTCGGGGGAGAGCGCGGTGACGGAGACGCCGCCGTAGTAGCTGCCGTAGTAGAGGTAGCCGGTCCCGTCGACGTCGGTGAAGTGGCTCGGGTCGATCGTCCACAGGAAGCCGCCGCCCCCGCCGGGGCGCGGCGCGACGACCGGCTGGTCGACGAACGTCCACGGGCCGGTCGGGGTGGGCGCGGTCGCCGCGCCGATGGCGTAGTCGCTGCCCTCGGGCGAGACGGTGGTGTCGGTGACGGTCACGTACATGACGTACCGGTCGCCGACCCGGCGCACGTCCGGGGCCCAGAAGGCCGCGCCGGGCGCCGCGTACGCCGGGCGCTGGTCGGGGCCGAAGGCGTCCCCGACGTACGTCCAGTCGACCAGGTCGGCCGAGCGGGCGGTGGGCACCCGGTGGAACTGCTTCTCACCCTCGCGCAGCGGGTCGGTGGTGCCGTACGCGTACCAGTAGCCGTCGTCACCGCGCACGATCACCGGGTCGGCGAAGGTGTCGCCGACGCCGACGGAGATCGGGTTGGCGTAGCGGGTGGCCCTGCCGGGCGCGGCGGTGGCGGCGTCGGCGTCTGCGGGGCCGGCACCGGTCGGGCTGGCGTGGGCTGCGGCGGGGAGCGCGGCCGTCAACAGCAGACCGAGTGCGGCGGCGAGCGCGCCGCCGCGGCGGAGATGTCCCATGAGACCTGCCTCGGGTGGGGATGCCGTGGGTGGTGTGGCGTTTCCCGTCCACTTCTACAAGGTTGAATACAACGTTGTAAAGAGTGCGGCGGGGCGGGCGAGCCGCACCGACCCCGCATCGGCGGGGGCCGAACCGTCGCCGTGCCAGCATGGGCGGATGCACCCGACGACCGCCGACGCGCCGGCCCTCGCCCAGCTCGCCGCCCTGCTGGCCGACACCACCCGGGCCCGGATCTGCCTCGCCCTGCTCGACGGGCGGGCCTGGACCGCTGGGGAGCTGGCCCGCGCGGCCGGCGTCGCGGCGTCCACCGCGAGCGACCACCTCAGCCGGCTGGTCGACGGCGGTCTGTTGGCGCAGGAACGGCAGGGGCGCCACCGCTACCTGCGGCTGGCCGACCCGTCCGTGGCCCAGCTGATCGAGGACCTGGCCGGCCGGGTGGTCCCCGAGCCCGCACCGGCCCGGTCGTTGCGCGTCGCGCGGGCCACCGCCGCCCTGGCGTACGCCCGGACCTGCTACGACCACCTCGCCGGCCGGCTCGGCGTGCTGGTCCACGACACCCTGCTCGACCGGGGCCTGCTGGACCGGGCCGGCGGGCTCACCCTCACCCCGGCGGGGCTGGACTGGTGCGCCGACCTCGGCCTGCCGGTGGCGACGCTGCCTCCCACCCGCCGGCCGCTGCTGCGCGACTGTCTCGACTGGACGGAGCGCCGACCGCACCTCTCCGGCGCGCTCGCCGCCGCTCTCTGCGGGCGCCTGCTCGACCTCGGCTGGCTGGCCCGGGGCGACGGCCGGATCGTCCGGCTCACCCCGGCCGGCGCACCCGAGCTGGCCGCCGCGCTCGGCGTGCCCACGGCGACCCTGGCGCCGCCCGTGACCGGGAACGCCGGCGGCGGCCGGGCCTGACCCGTCCACCGGCCCGCCGCCCACGCGGCCCGGCCCGGCGGGTGTTCGCGCGGCCCCGTTCGCCTGCCGTCCGCGGGGCCCGGCCCGGCGGGTGTTCGCGCGGCCCCGTTCGCCTGCCGTCCGCGGGGCCCGGCCCGGCGGGTGTTCGCGCGGCCCTGCCTTGACGACTCGCTTTTCCCGGAAGTCGGGGTGTCCGCGTCGGGCTGATACCCCGACATCACGGAGGTCGAGTCGATCAAGCGGCCCGTCCGGGCGGGGACGGGTCGCCGGGCGACAGTTCGGCGGGGACCGTAGTGATCGGCGCCTAGCGTCGGCGCGTGACCCCGACCTGGCCCGTCCTCGCCCCCGCCCCCGACACCCCACCGGCCGGCCCATCCCACCCGCACCCGGGCACCGGCCACATCCTCACCCGGTACGCCGACGTGCACGCCGCGCTCGTCGACCCGTCCTGCCGGGTTCCCGTCGCCGAGCCCGGGCTGCCGGGCACCCTGGCCGGGCTGCGCGGCGCGGTCAGCCGGTTCAGCGCCCCGGCGGACCACCCGTCCCGGCGGGCGGTGGGCGTCGCGGCGCTGGCCCCGCTCGACCCGGAGGCGCTGCGCGGGCACGCGGCGCTGCTCACCGCCGCCGCCCTCGACGCCGCTCACGATCGCGTTGACGTGGTGAGCGCGCTCGCCCGGCGCGTACCGGTGCGGTTGCTGGCCGTGCGACTCGGCTTCGCGGACCCGGACGCCGTCGTGCCGGCGGTGGCCGCCGTCGCCGCCGCGTACCAACCGGGGGCCGAACCGGCGGTGGTGCGGCGGGCGGACGGGGCGGTCGCCGCCCTGACGGCGCTGGCCCCGCCGGAGCCGTTCGAGGCGCTGGCCAACCGCATCGGGCTGCTGGTCCAGGCGTGCGACGCGACGGCCGGGCTGATCTGCGCCGGTGCCCGGCACCTGCTGGCCACGGCCGAGCGGCCCGCGACCGGTGGGGACCTGGTGGAGCTGCTCGCCGAGGTGCTCCGGCTGGATCCGCCGGTGCGCGGCACCCGGCGGATCACCACGGCCGCCGTCCGGCTCGGTGGCGTCGACCTGCCGGCCGGTACGCCGCTGCTGCTGCGGTTCGACGCGGCCAACCGCGATCCGGTGGTCTTCGCGGAGCCGGACGTGTTCCGGCCCGGCCGGACCGTGCCGGCGCTGACCTTCGGCGCCGGGCCGCGCGGCTGTCCCGGCCAGCCGCACGCCCTGAGGCTGGCGGCGGGAGTGCTGGACGTGCTGCGCGACCGGTGCCGGCGCGTCCCGGGGCCGGTACGGTACGAACCGCACCCGCTGCTGCGGGTGCCGACCCGGCTCGAGGTGACGCCGCGATGACCGACCCGTACGCCGCGTTCCGCCTCCTGCACCACGGCGACCGGCCGCTGCTGCTGCCCAACGCCTGGGACCACGCCTCAGCGGCCGCGCTCGCCGCCCGCGGCTATCCCGCGATCGGCACCACCAGCCTCGGTGTGGCCGCCGCGGCGGGCCTGCCCGACGGCGGCGCGGCCACCCGCTCGGAGACGCTGGCGCTGGCCCGGCGGCTGCGCGGGCTGCCGATGCTGCTGACCGTGGACGTCGAGGCGGGCTTCAGCGACGGTCCGGCCGAGGTGGCCGCCCTCGCCACCGAGCTGGCCGGGCTCGGCGTCGTCGGGATCAACCTGGAGGACGGGCGCGCCGACGGGAGCCTCGCCCCGACCGTCTCGGCGGCGGCCAAGGTGGCGGCGGTGAAGGACGCCGTGCCCCGGCTGTTCGTCAACGCCCGCACCGACGCCTGGTGGCTGGGCGTGGCCGACCCGCTGCCGCAGGCGCTGGAGCGGGCCGCGGCCTACCGGGCCGCCGGGGCGGACGGGTTCTTCGCGCCCGGCGTCCCCGACACCGACACCATCGGCCTGCTCGTCCGGGAGGTGGGCGCGCCGCTGAACGTGCTCCACCGGCCCGGCGGCCCCACCGTCGCCGAGCTGGCCCGCCTCGGGGTCGCCCGGATCAGCACCGGATCCCTGCTGTTCCGCGCCGCGCTCGGCGCCGCGCTGGCCACGATGGACGACCTGCGCGTCGCAGGGGGTGCGGCGTCCACGACCGGAAACGGTACGGCCGCGGGCGGCGGGGGCGAGCCGCCGTCGTACGCGGAGGTGCAGCGGCTCAGCGACCGCCGCTGACCGGTTCCTCCCCGGCCGGATGTACCTGCCGGTTCCCGGTGGCGCTCGCCCGGACGTCGCCGTTCGGGGGCGGTTAGGCGGATTGTTCGGCCCCCTCCCGAACCGGGCGATTACGGTGTGTTCAGGGCGTGATGACTGCGCGTCGTGACGGGAGAGGGGACCGATCATGCGAGTGCCCAGCCGAAGCCCCGGACGTCGGCCCGGTTCCCCCGTCACACCGACCGCGCCGGCCCGCCGCCTGCCCACCACGCCGGCCGGTCGGGCCCGGGCGGCCGGGCCGGACCTCGCCGCCTACCGCGCCGCCGTCGCCGACCTGCTGGTCGAGGTGGGTGCCCTGGCCGACGCGCCGAGCACCGCCGCCCGGCAGGTGCTCATCGACGAGCGGCTGCGCGAGCCGGCCCTCGCCGCCGTGCTCGACGCCACCCCGCAAGGCTTCCTCGGCGCCCGCGAGACCCTGCTGCTGGAGATGGCCCGCTACCAACCCAACGCGCGCAGCGCCGCCCGCGACCTGACCGCGCTCGTCCGGATCTACCTGCTCTCCCGCATCGACGTGATGTGGTGGCGGGACGCGTCGCCGTTCCTCACCGACGCGCAGGTCGAGGGGAGCGCCGACCTGGTCGACCTGGAGTGGCTGCGCCGCCGCGACCTGCTGCGGTTCCGCTACCGGCAGCAGCCGGGCAGCCTCCTCGGTAGGGGACTGCAGGCGGCCCGTCGGCGGCTGCGCCCCGACGCCAGCCCGCGTACCGCCGGGCTGTTCGCCCGCCGTGCCCGCCGCGAGGTGGTGGCGCTGCTCAACGACCTCGGCCGCGAGTTCGCCGCGACCGCGCCGCCCGGCACCCCGCCGCTCTGGGTGACCAGCCTGACCCGCAGCGCCGAACACCAGTACCGGCTGCGGCGGCTCGGCTACTCGGCGATGCTGCCCAGCGGGCACTGCCTCGGCTACGCCGCCGACGTGGAGATGGCCTGGTTCGAGCGTTTCGGCGCCCGCGACGCCCTCGCCGAGCTGCTGCTCGCCCGGCAGGAGTCGGGTGAGGTAAACGTCGTCGACGAGGGGCAGGCCTGGCACCTGTGCGTCGCCCCGAGTGCCCGCCGCCGGCTGCGTCGGGCGTACGAGGCCGAGATGGGGGTGTGACGGCATGTGCGGCATCGCCGTCAGTGTCGGCCCCGAGGCGGACCCCGCCGTCTTCCGCCGGATGCTCGCCGTCCAGGCCCCGCGCGGGGAGGTCACCGAGGTCCGTTACGAGACCGGCCTGCTCGTCGGCACCCGCCGGCTGCGGGTGGTGGACCGGGACCGGGCCGTGCAGCCCTGGACGTCGGCCGACGAGCGGTGGCTCCTCTGCTACAACGGGGAGGTCTTCAACCACCGTGAGCTGCGCGCCGAGCTGATGCGGCACGGCCACGTCTTCCGCACCGACGGGGACACCGAGGTGGTGCTGGCCGCGTTCGAACGCTGGGGTGAGGACGCGGTCGCCCGGCTCCGCGGCGAGTACGCGTTCGTGGTGGTCGAGCGGGCCACCGGCCGCGCCTACCTGGCCCGCGACCCGCTCGGGGTGAAGCCGCTCTACTGGACCCGCAAGCCGGGCTGTCTGCACCTCGCCTCCGAGGTGAAGGCGCTGGTCGGGTACGGCGTGCCGATCGGCGAGGTGCCGCCCGGACACCACGGCTGGGCGGATGCGGACGGTCACCTTCGGCTGCGTCCGCACGTGGACCTGCTCGCCCTGGGCGACGGGCCGCCCCCGATCGACGACCCGGACGAGGCCGCCCTGCTCGTCCGCGCGTCGGTGCACGACAGCATCCGGGCCCGGGTCGACACCGACCTCACCGTGGGAGTGGTGCTCTCCGGCGGGCTGGACAGCTCGATCGTGCTGCGGCACGTCCGGGAGACGCACCCGGACTGTGTGGCGGTGACCGTCGGCGTGCCGGACAGCCCGGACGTCGCGTACGCCCGGCGGCTCGCGGCCGACCTCGGCGTGCCGCACGAGGTGGTCGAGCTGCGGCCGCGCGACATCCGGCTCGCCGACATCCGGGAGGCCATCCGGATGTCGGAGCTGACCGAGTACGGCGACATCATCAACGCGGTGGTCTCCGTGCCGCTGTTCCGTCGGCTGCGGGAGCTGGGCGTGAAGGTGGCGCTCACCGGCGACGGGTCGGACGAGCTGTTCGGCGGCTACCGCATGTACCACGAGGTCGGGCCGGCGAGCGCGCAACGCCTGTTCCTGCACCGAATCACCAACCTGGGCCGGACCGAGCTGCAACGCGTCGACCGCACCAGCATGGGCCACGGCGTGGAGACCCGCGTGCCGTTCCTCGACCTGAGCGTGGTCGAGCTGGCCATGCGCCTGCCGCTGTCGCTGAAGAAGCGCGACGGGCGGGACAAGTGGATCCTCCGCCGGGCCTTCGCCGACGTGCTGCCCGACTACGTCCTCCGCCGGCCGAAGAACCCGATGTCCTACTCGTCCGGCCTGCACGAGCGGGCCCGGCTCTACAAGCCGTTCTTCGCCCGCCTGCACCGCTCGTTCGGCTACCACCTGCTCGACCCCGTCCGCCGGGACTTCGACACGGTGCTGACCCGGTGCGGCAACGACCTGGACCGGGCGATCGCCCAGGGCCAGGCCCGGCCGGACTACACCGTGCTGGAGCACGCCCGGGACCTGGTGGGCGCGGCCCGGTGGAACGCCGCGCCGATGGTCCGCCGGCTGGTCGGCCCGCGCCGCACCCGAGGCGACGAGGCCCCACTGCCCGGCTGATCCCCGCGCCCGGCTGTGACGCTGGCGCGCCGCGGCTTGACTCTGACACCGTGTCAGAGCCGACCGTGGGGAGACCATGTTCACCATCGGAGACTTCGCCAGGCTGGGTCGGGTGTCGGTGCGGATGCTGCGTCACTACGACAGCATCGGCCTGCTCCGCCCCGCCGCCGTCGACCCGCGCAGCGGCTACCGCTACTACCGGGCGGACCAACTGCGTCGGCTCAACCGGGTGATCGCCCTCAAGGAGTTGGGCCTCACCCTCGGGCAGGTGCAGGCGATCGTCGACGAGGCCGTCGACGTCGCCGAGCTGCGCGGCATGCTGCGGCTGCGCCGCTCCCAGCTGGCGGCGACGCTGGCCGCGGACACCGCCCGGCTGCGGGCCGTCGAGGCGAGGCTCCGGATGATCGAGTCGGAGGGTCGGATGACCACACAGGATGTCGTACTCAAAGAGCTCCCGCCGGTGCGCGTCGCGGAGCTGACGGCCGTCGCGGCCAGCTACGAGACCCCGGACATCGGGCCGGTGATCCAGCCGCTCTACCCGGAGCTGTTCCGGCGGCTGGCGGCCGCCGGTGTGCCGCCCACCGGGCCGGGCATCGCCTGGTACGAGCCGGCCACCGGCGCCGCTGACGAGGCGGTGGTGGTGCATGCCGGAGTGACCGTGGCGGTCGACCCGTCCACCGCGCGGGACTTCGCCGTCGTGGACCTGCCGGCGGTCCGCACCGCCGCCACGATCATCCATCACGGCCCGATGGACGACGTGGAGGAGAGCATGCAGGTGCTCGCCAGGTGGATCGAGGAGAACGGCTACCGCACCGACGGTTTCGCCCGCGAGGTCTACCTCGACTACTGCCCCGAGGAACCGGAGAAGGGGATCACCGAGCTGCAGCTCGCCGTGCACCGGGGCTGACCGGCCGCCTCCGGCGGAACCCTCCCGGCGGCCGTGCCGCAACCGGTCGGCGCCGTACCACCCCTGGTACGGCGCCGACCGGCTCGTGCCCGGCCGGCTCAGGCGGTGAGGGCCAGCGTGCCGACCGCGGCGGCAGTCGCGGTGACCGCGAGCAGGCCGCCGGTCAGCAGGAACCGGCGTACCGGCACGGCCACCCCGGCGCTGCGGCACCGCTCGAACCACAGCAGGGTGGCCAGCGACGCCCACGGCACGGCCAGCGGGCCGGCGTTCGTGCCGATCAACAGCGCCAGCAGGCGCGGCGCGGCGTCGGCCGACAGGACCGACTCGCCCGCCAGGTACGCGGGCAGGTTGTTCACCGCGTTGGCGAGCAGCGCACCGGTGCCGCCCGCCCGCAGCAGCCCGGCCGTACCGTCGCCGTCGCCCAGCAGCGCGGCGACCAGGTGGTCCAGACCCCACCGGCCGAGGGTCTGCACCACGAGGAAGAGGCCGGTGACGAAGACCAGCAGCCGCCAGGGCACCAGGTGCAGGCCCAGGGTGCGGGGCGAGCGGACGGCGAAACCGGCCAGCAGCAGGGCGGCGGCGACGCTCGACACGATTCCGATCTCCACCTCGGCCAGCACCCCGCCGACGAAGATCAGGCACGCGGCGACGGCGGTCCGGTGCAGGACGGGGTCGGCGGGCCGCTGCCGGGGCGGCGGCGAGAAGCGCCCGCCCGGCGGCCGGTAGCGGCGCCACCATCCGAACCAGAGCACCAGGCCGGTGACCACGAGCGCGGCGAGCTGTGGCAGCCACATCCGGGCGGCGAACGCCAGCGGGTCGAGCCCGAGGCGGTCGGCGGCCAGCAGGTTCGTCAGGTTGGACACCGGCAGCAGCAGGCTGGCCGTGTTGGCCAGCCAGACGGTCGTCACGGCCAGCGGGGCCGGGGCGACGCCGAGGTTGCCGGCCAGGGCCAGCAGGACCGGGGTGAGCAGCACCGCCGTGGTGTCCAGGTTCAGCGTGACGGTGGTCACCGCCGCGAAGCCCACGCAGAGCAGGAACAGCCGCAGCCAGCTGCCTCGGGCGGCGCTGGCCAGGCGGGCGCCGAGCAGGTCGAAGACCCCGGCGACCGCGGTCAGCTCGGCCAGCACCACCACGGTGCCGAGGAAGAGCAGCAGCGGCAGGATCCGGTGCAGGGTCGCGCCGGCGTCGGCGCGGGGGAGCAGCCCGCCCAGTACGCAGCCGACCCCGACCAGGGCGAGGACGACCGCCACCACGTCCAGCGGATGTGGGCGGCGCCGACGTTCGGTCGGGGTGGGGGGTGCCGGGGCGGCGAGGGTCACGGCGGAGGATCCTCGCACGTTCTCGGGCCGGATCGTCCGCAACGGCCGCCGACTGTGACCCGGCCAACCGGACGGTTTCGGTAGCCGGACGGAGTCGGTCGATCGCGGCGGGTGGACAAGCCCGCCGGCGGGCGCATAGCGTCCCATGGATATGCGGAGGACCTTGCCGGCCGCCACCGTGGCCCTGTTGCTCACCCTGACCGCCTGCACGCCCTCGCGCCCGCCGCCGGCCGCGGCGCCGGGCGGCCCCACCGGCACCCCGACCGCCTCCCGGCAGGACGCGGCGCAGGTCGACGAGACCCTGGGCAGCCTGCGCCGGGTCGACGACCTGCCGCTCTACGAGATGACGTACGTGGGCCGCTACGACGCCACCACGGGCACGGACGCCAGCCCGGCGACACCGTTCGGGTGTTCGCTGTTCGTCGCCGCCGGCGACCGGAGCCGGCCGCTGTTCGCCCGCAACTTCGACTGGGACGCCAACCCGGCGATGGTGCTGCGCACCGACCCGCCCGACGGGTACGCGTCGATCTCGCTGGTCGACCTGTCGTACCTCGGGGTCGGCGCCGACCCGGCGGGCGACCGTCGGCTGCTCAACGCCCCGCTGCTGCCCTTCGACGGGATGAACGAGCGCGGCCTGGCGGTGGGCCTCGCCGCCGACGACGGGGCCCGCGCCGACCGCGACCCCGGCAAGCCCACCGTCGGTTCGGTGCGGATTCTGCGGTTGGTGCTCGACCGGGCGGCGACGGTGGACCAGGCGGTGGCCGTCTTCACCGCGCACAACCTGGACTTCGACGGCGGGCCGCCGCTGCACTACCTGGTGGCCGACGCGACCGGCGCGTCCGCCGTGGTCGAGTTCGTCGACGGCGAGCTGCGGGTCGAGCGGGGGCGCGGCGCCTGGCAGGCGCTGACCAACGTGCCGGTGGCGGGGATCCCGGAGGAGCGGCGTCGCGAGGACCGCCGCTACGGCCTGCTCGCCCGCGCCCTCACCGAGTCGGGCGGGGTGGCCGACGCCGCCACCGCGCACCGGGTCCTCACCACGGTCCGGCAGGCGCACACCCGCTGGTCGGTGACGTACGGGCTGCGCAGCGGCGAGGTGACCCTGGTGACCGCGACGGGCGGGGGCGAGCGGCGCTACCGCCTGCCGATGAGCTGACCCGCGACACGAGCGGCCGGGGTCGCTTGGACACGAGCGGGCCCGGCCCCCGTCGGGGACCGGGCCCGTGGTGCCGTTGCTCGTGCCTAGCGGCCCGGGTAGTGGCCCTGGGTCTGCACGTTCAGGTCCTTGAACCGGACCAGCTCCGCCGACAAGGTGCGCCAGTCCGTCAGCTTCAGGACGTCCAGGCCCTTGACCATGTCGTTCGAGTAGATGTGGCCGTTGTAGTAGTACGCCGACCACGTGCCACCGCCGACGAACTGGTCGGCCGAGAGCGGACCGCGCTCCCAGAAGGCGATCTCCTTCGGGTTGGCCGAGTCGGTGAAGTCCCAGACCGAGATGCCGCCCTGGTACCACGCCTGGACCATGATGTCGCGCCCGAGCACCGGAATCAGCGAGCCGTTGTGGGCTACGCAGTTCTCGGTGTCGGCGTTGGTGCGCGGGATCTTGTAGTAGCTCTTGAACACCATCGTCCGGCGGTCACCGCGACCGGTGATGTCGTAGATGGCGTCCGCGCCCCGGTCCGGCCCGATGGTCTCGTTGCAGGTGGCCGCGCCGCCGCCGCCCAGCTCGTCGGTGAAGATCACCTTGGTGCCGGCGTTGTTGAACGTGGCCGAGTGCCAGAACGCGAAGTTCACCGTGTCCCGGACCCGGTTGATCACCCGCGGCGCCTCACGGTTGCGGATGTCCATCAGGATGCCGTCACCCATGCAGGCGCCGGCGGCCAGGTCCTTGCTCGGGTAGACGGTGATGTCGTGGCACCCCGTCGTCGCCGAGCCGGTCTCGCTGCCCGGGAAACCACCGTCCGGGAAGAGGTTCGGCGTGGCCACCACGGCCGCGTCGGTCGGCTTCTTCAGCGGGACCTTGATGATGGAGATGGAGTCGTGCGGCGGCTGGCAGTCCGGGAACTCGGCCCGCGGGCTGTACGACGAGACGTACAGGTAGACGTTCTTGCGGTCCTTGCCGGGCACCAGCGTGTGGGTGTGCGAGCCGCAGGCGGTCTCCACCGACTTGATGTAGCGCGGGTTGGCCTTGTTGGAGATGTCGAAGATCTTCATGCCCTCCCACGACTCCTTGACGTTCGCCCCCTGCGCGGTGCTGTTGCAGGAGTCGTCGCTGCGGGACGAGTCGGTGGAGAGGAAGAGCAGGTTGCCCTCGACGGAGATGTCGTTCTGCGACCCCGGGCAGAAGACCCGGGACACGACCTTGGGCGCGCTGGGCCGCGAGATGTCGTAGATGACGAAGCCGTTGTAGTTGCCGGCGAACGCGTACTTGCCCTGGAAGGCGATGTCGCTGTTCGTCGCGTCCAGCGGCGCCACCTTCGGCACGTTCGCGATCTGGCGCAGGTTGGGGCTGCTGACGATCTCGTCAACGCCGGGGATGGTGTTCGTCGCGCTCGTGGTCGACGGCGCCGCCTGCGGCGCGGTCTGCGCGCTGCTGGGTGGCGCCGCCACGATGCTGGCGACGAGGAGGCCGGCCGCGGCGAGGCTCACGACGCGGAGCCGCCGTAACCGTGGCATGGAGGGTCTGATCATCGGCGAGGCCCTTCGCAAGGGAGTGACGACTCTCGACACCTTACCGTTCGATCATCGTCATTGTTGTGATCGGGCTCACATCGATGCGTGTTCCTGAATCGATAGCATCGCGGTGACCTCGACCTCAGGGAGTGGCCCATGACCAGCCGGCGCGTCCGGACCCTGGCGATCGTCACACTGGCGGTCGTCCTGCCGCTCGGGATCGTGGCGGTGGTCCGCGCCGGCGACGACGGAGGCGGGACGGCCCGCCCGGTCGCCGCGCCCACCACCCCCTCCGCCACGGCCAGCCCCGCGCCGACCGACGCCACGGTCATCATGCCCGGCCGGCCGGGCGAGTCGGCCACCACCCGCGCCGCCGGGGAGATCACCGACACCGGCGCGGTGCCGCACAACTCCATGGACGTCTGGTTCGTGCGGATGATGATCCCGCACCACGCCCAGGCGTTGCAGATGGCCGAGCTGGCGCCCGACCGGGCGGCCGACCCCGACATCCGCGCCATCGCCGCCCGCATCCGCGCCAGCCAGGGCCCCGAGATGGGCTTCATGCGTGGCTGGCTGCAGACCCGCAACCTGCCGGCCGAGGTCGAAGGGCACGACCACGGCACCATGCGCGGCATGCAGACACCGGAGGCGCTGGCGCGGCTCGCGGCGACCCACGGGGCCGACTTCGACCGGCTCTTCGTCCAGATGATGACCGCGCACCACCAGGGCGCGATCGAGCTGGCCACGGACCTGCTCACCGTCGGCGCCGACCAGACGCTCAACGAGTTCGCCAACTCGGTCGCCACCGAGCAGACCGTGGAGATCGGCCGGATGCACGAACTCCTCGCCCGCTGACCCTGACCAACGCGCGGCGCCCCCGCCCGACCGGGCGGGGGCGCGCGCCGTCCCGGTCAGAGCCGCTCGACGGTCGGGCCCGAGCAGCGGTTGCGCGCGTCGAAGACGTAGCGGGCGTGCCGGGTGACGAGGTCGTAGTCGAAGACGTCGTGATCGGTCACCACGATCACCCCGTCGGCCTCCCGGACCTCCCGCTCGGTGAGGTCCACCACGGTCACCCCGGCGGGGATGTGGTGGGGCTCCGCGTACGGCTCCACGGCGCGGACGTCCGCGCCGAGCGCCTGCAGGCGCTGGGCGACGTCGACCGCGGGGGAGTCGCGCATGTCACCGGTGTTGCGCTTGTACGCGAGCCCGAGCAGCAGCAGCCGGGAACCGGTGACCGCCCTGCCGGTCCGGTTCAGACCGGCCATCACCCGCTGGGCCACGTGCTCCGGCATCTCGTGGTTGACGTCGTTGGCCAGCTCGATGAACCGGAACTGCCGACCCAGCCGCCGCTTGACCTGCCAGGACAGGTAGCACGGGTCGATCGGCAGGCAGTGCCCGCCGACGCCCGGACCGGGCCGGAACGGCAGGAACCCGAACGGCTTGGTCTCCGCCGCGTCGATCGCCTGCCACACGTCGATGTCCAAGTGGTGCGAGAGCATCGTCAGCTCGTTGATCAGGGCGATGTTGACCTGGCGGAACGTGTTCTCGATGAGTTTGGTGAGCTCGGCCACCCGGGTCGAGTCGACCGGCACCGTCCGCTCCACGATCCGGCGGTAGAAACCGTCCACCCGGGCCAGCGACTCCGCGTCCACACCGGAGACCACCTTCGGGGTGTTCTCCAGCCGCCACGTCGGGTTGCCCGGGTCGATCCGTTCCGGGCTGTAGCCCAGGTGGAAGTCGCCGGGGCTGCGCAGCCCGCTCGCCGACTCCAGCAACGGGCGCAGCAGCTCCTCAGTCGTGCCGGGATAGGTGGTGGACTCGAGGATGACCGCGCAGCCGGGCCGCACGTACGGGCCGATGCCGATCCCCGCCTGCTCGACGAAGCTCAGGTCCGGGGTGCCGTCGCGCAGGGGGGTCGGCACCGTGATCACACAGATGTCGAAGCCCTCGGCGTCGGTGTACTCCGTGGTCGGCAGGTATCGGCCGCTGCTCAATGCGCGGCCGAGCCGGTCGGTCGGGATGTCCTCGACGAACGACTCACCCGAGCAGAGGCGCTTCACCCGGTCGGCGTCGACGTCGAGCCCCACCACATCGAGGCCGGCCTCCACGGCCCGCATGGCCAACGGCAGTCCGACGTATCCCTGGCCGATCACGACCAACTTCTCAGCGCTCACCCGGGCTCCCGGCAGACGGTGGAAACGACCTGGTTGGAGACTAGAGCGCCGTCTGGTGCCGTACGTCCGTTTTGGTGAAATCGAGGCTGGTGGGGTCTGTCGGGCATCCGGCAGGCCGCCGACCGTCACCTTCCTCAGGTGACGGGTCGGCTCGTACCCGACCGGGACCCGAGTCGGCCGGGCCTGGCAGCGGGAGCGGTCAGGGGGCCGTCGCGCCGGTCGACTCCGTGGCCGTCGGAGTCGGGTCCGTCGGCGGTGGGGTCGTCGGGCCCGTGCTCGTGCTGCTCTCGCTGGGCGTCGGCGATGCCGTCGTGGGTGGCGGCTTCACACTCGGCGTCACGGTCGGCTGGACGCTCGGGGTGGCGCTGACCGAGGCGGTCGCGCTCGGCCGCGTCGACGCCGGCCGGTCCGGGCGGTCCGGCTCGGTGGTGACCTTCTCATTGCCGGCGGGGAGGTCGACCTCGGCGCTGCGGGTCACGCTCGGCGCGGTGGTGGGCAGGTTCACGGCCGGGGCGTCCGCGTCCTTGGTGGCGGCGAGCGCGGCCGCCAGGCCGGTCAACGCGACCAGCACCGCGGCGCCCGCACCCACCAGGGCCTGGCGACCGCGCCGGCGCTGCGGCCGGGCCGGGCCGGCGAACGCCGCACCGGCGGCGAGGTCGGTGTGGGTGGCCGGTCCGGCGCCGCGCAGCGGGGTCGTCGGGACCATCGCGGTCGGCGGAGCACCGTCGGTCACCGCCGTCCGGGCCGCCTCGGCCATCGCCGCGCCGCTGCTGAACCGGTCGGCGGGGTCCTTGGCGAGGGCGCGCGCGACCAGGGCCCGTACGGCCTCCGGGATGTCGGGCGGCAGCTCCGGTGGCTCGTCGTCGAGGTGCCGGACGGCGACCTGGAGCGGGCTGTCGCCGGTGAACGGCGGCCCGCCCGTCAGGCAGCAGTACGCGACCGCGCCGAGCGCGTAGATGTCGGTGGCGCCGGAGACCGGGCGCCCCGCCGCCTGCTCGGGAGCCATGTAGAGCGCCGTGCCGGGCACGGCGTTGGTGCTGGTGATGCTGGTCACGTTGGTCGATCGGGCGACGCCGAAGTCGACCAGGACGACCGAGCCGTCCTCCTGGACCAGCAGGTTGCTCGGCTTCACGTCGCGGTGCACGATGCCGCGGCGGTGCGCCGCGTTCAGCGCCTGCGCGGCCTGGCCGATGATCGACATCGTCTCGCCGACGTCGAGCCGGCCGGCGTCCTCGATGCGCCGGGACAGCGGTTCCCCGTCGACGAACTCCATGACCAGGTAGTCGGCCCGGCCGCCGTCGGCCAGGTCGTCCTCGCCGCAGTCGAAGACCTGCACGATGCCCGGGTGCCGCAGCGCGGCCATGATCCGCGCCTCGGCCCGGAACCGCGCGATGAAGTCGGGGTCGGACACCAGCGCGGGAAGCAGGACCTTGACCGCGACCTGCCGGCCGAGGACCAGGTCGGTGCCCCGCCAGACGTCACCCATGCCGCCGGTGGCGACACGGTCGTCCAGGCGGTACCGCCCGCTGAGCACGACGCCCGATGACAACACGCGATTACCGTACCCAGTGACCGCGCGTGCCACTCGCCGCGCTACCGGCGGTCGATCGCCGCGTCCCCACCCGGACCGGTGCGCCCCCGCGTTCATCAGCCGACAGGTGTGACCGTACGAGAGCGGTCCGCGACCGTACGCGACAATCGGCGCTGTGGTCGGTCCGACCGTGACCCCACCGTGGCTCACGAACACTTCCGAGGTCACGTAGCGTCCCGGGGCTCTCCGGTGTTACGGCGACACGCCAGTGCGAACGGCCGACAATTGTCACCCTTTCGTTGTGCCTTCCTGGCTTGTCGCTGCCGGGGCACGCTCCTAGCGTTAGCCCGACTCAGCGCCGTCCGGTGGCGTCGGCACGGCGTCCCACCGGCCAACCGAACGCGGTGGCGGAGGGTCCGGCGTCGCCACGGCGGCGGCGGGCGCGACCAGGTCAGCGGGGGGCGGGGCAAGTGCGGGAACAGGTCCGGTCCACGGACCGGGCGGGCATCGCGTGTGCCGACCACGGCGTACGCCGCCCCCGCACGCGCGGAGAACGCCATGCCCACTGACCTCGACGAAGCGGTCGCGGCGGCGAAGGCCGGCGACGAGGACGCCTTCCGCCACCTTTACCGCACTCTGCAACCCGGTCTGCTGCGCTACCTGACCGCCCTGGTCGGCGCCGACGCGGAGGACGTCGCCTCCGAGACCTGGTTGCAGGTCTCCCGGGACCTGCCCAGCTTCACCGGCGGCGAGTTCCGCGCCTGGACGGTCACCATCGCCCGCAACCGGGCGATGGACCACCTGCGCCGGCAACGCCGCCGGCCGTCGCTGCCGGTGCCCGTGCAGGCGCTCAGCGAGCTCGCCGGTGACGCCGATACCGCCGAACGGGCCGGCGAGACCATCAGCACGGAGGCCGCGCTCGCGCTGATCGCGACGCTGCCACCCCGCGAGGCGGAGGCCGTCCTGCTCCGGGCGGTCATCGGTCTGGACGCGGAGAGCGCCGGGCGGGTGCTCGGTCGCCGGGCCGGCGCGGTGCGTACCGCCGCCCACCGGGGGCTGCGGCGGCTCGCCGCGCTGGTGGAACCCCGCGCCGGTGAGGTGGAGCCCGAACCTGACACGTCGGCACCGGAGACGGCCGTGCCGCCGCGTCCCCGAGGAGACCGGTGCCGGCAGGCGCCGCGTCCGGAACCGGCGGACGGTTGACATGAATGGATTCACGGTGAGTGACGGGCGTCCCGACCGGCCCGCGAACCGGGACGAGGCGGATCGGCTCCTCGACGCGTCCCGCTCCGGCCCGGAGGGCACGCCGACCGATCCGCTCGCGCAACTGCTCGCCGCCGCGGCCGCCCCCGCCCGGCCGGACGAACTCGCCCGGGAGGAGGCCGCCGTCGCGGCGTTCCGGGCGGCTCGGGCCGCGCCGACGCTCCCCGCCGGACGCGCCCGGCGCCGTCACCGGCTCACCGCGGGCGCGCTCGCGTGGACCGCCGGCGCGCTCGCCACCGCGACCGCCGGCGCCGCCTTCGCCGCCGTCACCCTGGAGATACCCGCCGATCCGCCCCCGCCGCCGGCGACGGCCAGCCCGGACACCGAGCCGCCGACGGGCTCGCCGCCGGGCGCCGGCACGCCCACCGGGGGACCGGGCGGCTCCCCGACGGGAACACCGCGACCGGGTGCCGACGCCCCCAGCGCCACCCCGGCCCCCGGCGTGCCGCCGCCCGGACTCTGCCGGGCCTACCTGGCGAAGAAGCCGGAGCAACGGCAGAAGGCGCTGCTCACCCCGGGGTTCCAGCCGCTGGTCGAGGCCGCCGGAGGGGTGGGGCAGGTCGAGGCGTACTGCGCGGAGCAGGCCGCCGGGCCCGCAGCGACCAGCGGCGCCGAGCCGGAGACCACGAGGGAGACCGGTCAGGGCAACGGCAAGGGCCAGGGCAACGGCCAGGGCAACGGGAACGGGATCGGCAAGGCCGACGGGGCGGGGACCGGGATCGGCAAGGCCGACGGGAACGGCAAGGCCGACGGGCCGGGGAAGAGCCAGGGCAACGGCAAGGCTGAGGGTTCGGATCACGGCCAGGGCACCGGCAGGGCCGAGGGTCCGGGTCACGGCCAGGGCAACGGCAAGGCTGAGGGTTCGGATCACGGCCAGGGCACCGGCAGGGCCGAGGGTCCGGGTCACGGCCAGGGCAACGGCAAGGCCGCCGGGGCGGGGAACGGGGACGGCACGGCTAACGGGGCGGGGAACGGTCAGGGCGGCGGACTCGGCGACGACGCCGGGTCTGGCAGCGACCAGGTGGTCGGCGCGGAGTAGGCCGCCGCGCCCGCAGGCGCGACCCGCCACTGGGTCGGGAGCGGGCTGACCGTTCCGGCCGGGCGGCGGAGTGGTGGCCCGCGCCCGCAGACGCGAACCGCGCCCTGGACTGGTCGGAAGCGCGCTGACCGTTCTTGTCGGGCGAAGGAAATTCGTCTGTTAGACAGGGAATGGTGTGTCGGACGCCGGCCGGGAGTGTCGGAGGGCGGCGTTACGGTGGCACGGTGTCCGGAGGCGGGCACGGGAGGGGGCATCGGATGGTGACGTCACCCGGGCTGGAGCGAGCCACGATCCTGCGCGAGTCGGCGGCCGCCGCCAGCTATCTCGCCGGCATCTGCTTCAAGACCGGCCCCCCGACGCGGATGGGCGTCGAACTCGAATGGACCGTGCACGACGCCGCCGATCCCGCCCGGCCGATCGACGCCGGCCGGTTGCGTGCGGCGCTGGGGCGGCACAGCCCCACCACCCTGATTCCCACCAGCCCCGCCGATCCGTTGGGCCACGGCAGCGCCGTCACCCTGGAGCCGGGCGGGCAGGTCGAGGTCTCCACCCCGCCCCGCACCTCGGTCGCCGCGCTCGTCCGCGCCACCGGCGCGGACATCGCCGAGTTGACCGCCCTGCTCGGGCAAGCCGGCCTCACCCTCGGCCACTCCGGCATCGATGCGCACCGCGAGCCGCGCCCCGTCCTGCACACCCCGCGCTACCGGGCCATGCGCCGGGCCTTCGACGGGCGTGGCCAGGCCGGGCGCACGATGATGGACGCCACCGCCGGTCTGCAGGTCTGCCTCGACGCGGGCGAGCCGGACCAGGTGGCGCTGCGCTGGGCCGTCGCACACGCGGTCGGGCCCCCGCTGCTCGCGGCGTTCGCCACCGCCGACCGGCACGCCGGCCGGCCCACCGGCTGGGCCTCCGCCCGGATGGCCGCCTGGCTCGCCATCGACCCCTCCCGGACGGGCCCCGTCTGGTCCCCGCGACGGCCCGACGAGGACCCGACGGCGGCCTGGGTCCGCTACGTCCTCGCCGCGCCCCTGCTCTGCCTGCGCCGCCCGGGGGCGGACTGGACGCCGCCGCCCGGCGTCACCTTCGGCGACTGGCTGGCCGGCGCCCTGCCCCAGCCGCCCACCACCGACGACCTCGACTACCACGTCAGCACCCTGTTCCCGCCGGTGCGGCCGCGCGGCTACCTCGAACTCCGCTACCTGGACGCGCAGCCCGGCCGGGGCTGGACGATCCCGCTGGCGGTGCTGGCCGCCCTGTTCGCCGACCCGGCGACCCTGCACGCCGCGTACGTCGTCAGCGCGCCCGTGGCGCACCGCTGGCACGCGGCGGCCCGCCGTGGTCTCGCCGATCCGGCGCTCGCCGCCGCGGCGGCCCAGCTCCTGGACCTGGCGCTCGCGGCGCTGCCGCGGCTCGACCTGCCAACCGACCTGCACGACGAGATCCATCGAGGCCTACGGCGGCGGCGTGCCGTCGCGGAGAGGGGAGACCGGTGACCGACACGTCCCACGCGCGCGGCGCGGAGCAGCTGCGCGACCTCATCGCGGCGGAGCTGGACCGCACCCGCGCCCGCACGGCCCTGCTCACCGACGCGGTCGACGACGCCGACCTGATGCGTCAGCACTCACCTCTGATGTCCCCGCTGGTGTGGGATCTCGCCCACGTCGGCAACCAGGAGGAGCTCTGGCTGGTCCGCGACGTCGGCGGCCGCGACCCGGTCCGGCAGGACATCGACGACCTCTACGACGCGTTCAAGCAGCCCCGCAAGGACCGGCCCGCGTTGCCGCTGCTGGCGCCGGGCGAGGCGCGCGCCTACGTGGGGAGCGTCCGCGACAAGGTCTACGACCTGCTCGACACCGTCCGGTTCGGCGAGCGGCCACTGGTCGCCGACGGCTTCGCCTTCGGAATGATCGTGCAGCACGAGCAGCAGCATGACGAGACGATGCTCGCCACCCACCAGCTGCGGTCCGGGCCGGCCGTGCTGCACGCGCCGCCGCCGCCCGAGCCGCGGGCCACGGTCGGTGCCGAGGTGCTGATCCCGGCGGGACCGTTCACGATGGGCACCGACACGGATCCGTGGGCGCTGGACAACGAGCGTCCGGCGCACCGGGTCGACCTGCCCGCGTACGTCATCGACGCGGCCCCGGTCACCAACGGCGACTATCGGCGGTTCATCGCGGAGGGCGGCTACGACGATCCGCGGTGGTGGAGCGCGGCGGGCTGGGCGCACCGGGTCGAGGCCGACCTGACCGCGCCGATGCACTGGCGGCGCGACGGCGACGGCTGGGCCTACCGCCGATTCGGCCGGTGGGCGCCGGTCCGCGACGACGAGCCGGTCGTGCACGTCTCCTGGCACGAGGCGCAGGCCTATGCGGCGTGGGCGGGCAAGCGGCTGCCCACCGAGGCGGAGTGGGAGAAGGCCGCCCGGTGGGACCCGGTGACCGGTCGGTCCCGCCGCTACCCGTGGGGTGACGACGACCCCACCGCCGACCACGCCAATCTCGGGCAGCGGCACCTGTGGCCCGCCCCGGTCGGCGCCTATCCGGCCGGAGCCTCACCGCTGGGCGTGCACCAGATGATCGGTGACGTCTGGGAGTGGACGTCGACCGCGTTCCGGGGCCACCCGGGCTTCACCGCGTTCCCCTACCGGGAATACTCCGAGGTCTTCTTCGGCGACGACCACCGGGTGCTGCGCGGGGGGTCGTTCGGCACCGACCGGGCGGCCTGCCGGGGCACGTTCCGCAACTGGGACTACCCGATCCGCCGGCAGATCTTCAGTGGTTTCCGCTGCGCCCGCGACGCCCGGCCCGAGGAGTCGCGGCCGTGACGCTCGCCTCCACCGGCGTCCCGGGCGCGGCCGTGACCCCGGCCGGGCCGGCCTGCGGTGCTCCGGCCACCGCAGGCGCCGCCTGATGTGCCGCCACCTGGCCTACCTGGGGCCACCGGTCACCCTGGCGGAGCTGCTGTTCGAGCCGCCCTACTCGTTGGTTCGGCAGTCCTGGGCACCTCGTGACATGCGCGGCGGGGGCACCATCAACGCCGACGGGTTCGGCATCGGGTGGTACCCGGGGGACGGGCCGCCGGTCCGCTACCGGCGGGCCCAACCGATCTGGACCGACCCCACCATCGCCCAACTCGCCACCGTCACCTCGACGGGTGCGGTGCTCGCCGCCGTCCGCTCCGCCACCGTGGGCATGGCCGTGCTCGACGAGGCCGCCGCGCCCTTCGCCGAGGGGCGCTGGCTGTTCAGCCACAACGGCGTCATCCGGGGCTGGCCCGACTCGATCGTGCCGCTCGCCGCCGACCTGCCCGTGCGGGACCTGCTCACGATGGACGCCGCCACGGATTCCGCGTTGCTCTGGGCGCTGGTACGGCACCGGCTGCGGGCCGGGGAGGACCCGGCCGACGCGGTGGCCGACACGGTCCGCGCGGTGGCCGCCGCCGCCCCGGGCTCCCGGCTCAACGTGCTGCTCACCGACGGCCACACGGTGATCGCCACCGTGCTCGGGCACGCGTTGTCGGTCCGGCAGGGGCCCGACGCGGTGCTGGTGGCGTCCGAGCCGCACGACGACGACCCCGACTGGCGCGCGACGCCGGACGCCCACCTCGTCACCGCGACCGCCGACCGGGTGCGGCTGCGCCCGCTCGAACGGGGGTGACAGCACCCGAGCGGGCGGGGGTGACAAGCAGCCGACGGTGGGAACAGGGACCATCCGACGAAGGGAAGTACCTGATGAGCGCCGAGCCATTGGAGATCCACCTCGAGGAGCAGGACCTGGCCCGAGGGTTGCGCGACGACGTCCGGGTCGGGCTGACCGCGGACCCGAAGTGGCTGCCGCCCAAGTGGTTCTACGACGCCCGGGGCAGTGAGCTCTTCGAGGAGATCACCCGGCTGCCCGAGTACTACCCGACCCGGGCCGAACGCACCGTGCTCGCCGCCGAGGCACCGGCGATCGCCGACCTGACCCGCGCGAAGACCCTCATCGAGCTGGGCTCCGGCTCGTCGGAGAAGACCCGCCTGCTGCTGGACGCGTTCAGCCGCCGGGGCGGGCTGGGCACCTTCGTCCCGCTGGACGTCTCGGCCAGCGCGTTGCGCGCCTCCACGGCCCAGATCGCCACCGACTACCCCGGGCTGCGTGTACGCGGCATCGTCGGGGACTTCACCCGGCATCTCGACCGGCTTCCCACCGGGGGACGCCGGCTGGTGCTGTTCCTGGGCGGCACGATCGGCAACCTGCTCCCCGCCGAGCGGGCAGCCTTCCTCACCTCGATGCGCGCCGCCCTGGAGTCCGGTGACTGGCTCCTGGTCGGCACCGACCTGGTCAAGGACCCGTCCGTCGTCGTGCCCGCGTACGACGACGCGGCGGGGGTGACCGCGGAGTTCAACCGCAACGTGCTGCGGGTGGTCAACCGGGAGTTGGGTGCCGACTTCGACCCGGAGGCCTTCACCCACGTCGCCCGCTGGGACGCGGCACACGAGTGGATCGAGATGCGGCTGCGGGCCGACCGGACGATGTCGGTCCAGGTGCCCGATCTCGGGCTGGACGTCTCCTTCGCCGCCGGCGAGGAGCTGCGCACCGAGATCTCGGCCAAGTTCCGGCCGGAGGGCGCCGCCGCCGAGCTGGGCGCCGCCGGGTTCACGGTCGAGATGTTCTGGACCGACCCCGAGCGGCTGTTCGGCGTCACGCTGGCCCGCGCCACCTGACCCCGCCGGCCCGTCTGCCGGGTGCCGCCGCGCACCCTCGGACGCCGGTGCCGTGGTGATCGGATAGGCTCGTGAACGCGAAGGGGAGTAGCCCCCAACGTCGTGGTCGACATACTGGTGCTCTCTCGCACCCGGCCACACGGCCCCGCTCCGCGGGGCGGGCGAGACCTTCGACTCAGGCTGTCACAGCCGGGTCGAGGGCGCCTCTTTCCCTCTTCCCGGCCTGATCCGGAAGGTTGTCATGGAGGGATTCCTCGCCGCGCTGGTGATCAGCTTCGGCGTCATCTTCGTCGCCGAGCTGGGCGACAAGAGCCAATTGATGGCGTTGGCCTTCGCCACGAGGTTCAAGCCGGTGCCGGTGCTCATCGGCATCACCATCGCCACCGCCGTGGTGCACCTCGCGTCGGTGGCCATCGGCGTCGGGCTCGGCGCGGTGCTGCCGACCGAGTGGATCTCGCTGGTCGCGGGCCTCGCCTTCCTCGGTTTCGCCGCCTGGACGCTGCGCGGTGACTCCCTCACCGAGGAGGAGCGCCGCAAGGCGGAGAAGGCCAGCACGTCGGCGATCCTCACCGTCGGGATCGCGTTCTTCCTCGCCGAACTGGGCGACAAGACGATGCTCGCCACCATCACGCTGGCCACGCAGCACGGCTGGTTCGGCACCTGGCTCGGCTCGACGATCGGCATGGTCGCCGCGGACGCGCTCGCCATCCTGGTCGGTCGGCTGCTCGGCCGCCGACTTCCCGAGAAGGCCATCAAGTACGGCGCGGCCGTGCTGTTCGCTGTCTCCGGCCTGTGGCTGATCCTGGAGTCCGTGGTCGAGCTGACCTGATCGCCGACTACCCCCGCCGTTGCCGGGTAACGGCGGCGGGTGGGCGTCGAGGAAGTCCTGCGCCACGGCGACCAGGTGCTGGTCGCCGTGGTGGAGGTGGCCGGCGCTCTGATCATCTTCGCCGGTGCGGTCTGGGCGGCGACGCGGTTCGTGATCGAGGGAGTGCGTCACCGCACTGCCGCCGTCTTCACCCCGATCCGGCTCTCGCTGGGCCGCTTCCTCACCCTCGGCCTGGAGTTCCAGCTCGCGGCGGACATCCTGCGCACGGCGGTGTCGCCGACGTTCGACCAGATCGGCCAGTTGGCCGCGATCGCCACGATCCGGACGGCGTTGAACTACTTCCTCGGCCGGGAGATCCGCCAGGAGAAGCGGCAGGTGAGCGCCGGGGAGGGGGAGGGGTGACCACCGTGCTGGTGACGGTGGCCACCGCCCTGTCCCTGCTCGCCGCCGCGGCCGTGCTCGTCACCACCGGGCGGGGACGCACGGCCGTACGCGTGCTGCTGGACCTGCTGATCGCCGTCGGACTGCTGCGGCTCGCCACGCACCGGAGCTGGGCGGATCTGCTGACCGCCGCGGCGGTGATCGCCCTGCGCCAGCTGCTCTGGGTCTCGCTGGCCTCGGGATGGCCGGGGTCGCGCCGACAATCGCCGCCGTCCTGCGGGGAAGACCACATACGGTTGGCGGTAGCAGGCGAATCGGGAGAAAACGGAAGGACGCCCAGATGAGGAAGCACGACGAACCGAACGAGTACGGCTTCGCCGGCGACCCGACCCTGCCGGAGCCCCCACCCAAGGGTCAGGCCGACGAACAGGACCGCGCCGAGGAGGTGGCGGTCCCGGGCGACGACATCACCGAATCGGTCAGCGAGGCGATCTACGAGGAGACCGACGACGGGCACGCGGAGGAGAACCGCCGCTGACACCGGCCACCCGACGCGCCGGGGGCGGACGCGTTGCGACGCCCCCGGCGCGCGGCCGGCCCACCCCGCACCGAGGTCCGCGTCGCGGTCGTCATCCGCGCGACGTCGGTGACGGTGTCGTTTCCGGCGTGGGCCGAGGGAACAACATCCGGGATGGTGCCGCCACGCCCCCACCGGGTGGTGTGGTCAGCCGGAACGCTCGGCCGGCCCGGACGCTCGCACTTTTCCGCCGTGACACCGCTGCCGAATGCCGGTTCGCCTGGTTGGTAATTCGGGTGCCGCCGTTCACCGTCGAAAACACATAACTCCGGACATAAGTCCCATGAGCGGCTTTAATGGTTTCACGAGTTTGAAGACGACCTTGGGGGTTTTTGTGAAGTTCTTTGGCGTTACCGTCCTGGCGCGGAGGCCCGCCTGATGGACCTGCTCCGCCAACTCCGCCACGTACGCCGGCACTGGTGGGTCGTGCTGGTCACTGTCATGGTGGCCCTGGGTGTCAGCGCGTTCCTCACCGTCCGGGCACAACCCCGCTATGTCGCCTCGGTGACCTTCTTCGTCACCACGCCCAACCAGGGGGTGACGGACGCCTACCAGGGCGGCCTCTTCCTCCAGCAGCGCGTCAAGTCGTACGCCGACCTGCTGACCAGCGACCGCCTCGCGCAGACGGTGGTCGCCGAGAACAACGTCGGCCTGACCGCCGACGAGGTGCAGCGGCGGGTCAGCACCTCCGTCGAGACGGGCACGGTGCTGCTCGAGGCGAAGGTGACCGACACCGACCAGACCCGGGCGCTCAGGGTGACCGAGACCCTCGCGGCCAAGTTCGTCGAACTCGTGCAGAAGATCGAAACCCCACCGGACGGGAAGGCCCCCCTCAAGATCGAGGTGGTGAGCGGGCCGCGGGTCAGCTCCCAGCCGGTCTCCCCGCAGCCGGTGCGCAACCTCGTGCTCGGCGGGCTGCTCGGCCTGGTGCTCGGCGTCGGGCTGGCCATCCTGCGCGGAGTGGCCGACATCCGGCTCCGCGACGCCGCCGGCCTGCAACGGGCCACCGGCAGTCCGCTGCTCGGCGAGATCCCGTACGAGAGCGGGGCCCGGTCCGCGCCGCTCATCGTCGGTGAAGCCGCCACCTCGTCCCGCGCGGAGGCGGTCCGGAAGCTGCGGACGAACCTGCGCTTCGTCGACGTGCACGAGCCGGCCCGCGTCATCGCGGTCACCAGCGCGCTGCAGGGCGAGGGGAAGACCACCCTCTCCTGCAACCTGGCGATCGCGCTTGCCGAGGCGGGCTGGCGGGTGCTGCTGGTCGACGCCGACCTGCGGCGGCCGAAGGTCGACGACTACCTGGGCATCGACGCCGGTGTCGGCCTGACCGACGTGCTGGTCGGTGACGTCCAGGTGGGCGACGTGGTGCAGCGCTGGGGCGACAAGTCGCTGCTCGTGCTGCCCAGCGGGTCGGCGCCGCCCAACCCGAGCGAGCTGCTCGGCTCGAAGGCGATGGCGGATCTGCTGCTGGCCCTGCGGGAGTCGGCGGACATCGTCATCATCGACACCGCGCCGCTGCTCGCGGTGACCGACGGTGTGGTGGTCGCGGTGCAGGCCGACGGCGCGCTGCTCGTCAGCCAGCAGGGTCGCACCTCGCGGGCGCAGGTGGCCGCGGCCGCCCGCGCGTTGCACGCGGTGTCGGTCCGACTGCTCGGCTGCGTCCTGAACATGGCCAAGATGCCGAAGGCGGAGGCGTACCAGTACGAGGCCTACCGGGTGGTCGCCGCGGCGGAGAGCTCGGCCGCGCACAGCGACGGCACCGCCACGCCCCGGCACGCCGCAGGCGGCCAGCTGAACGGTGTCAGCGACCGTACGCAGGAACTCACCCGGCTGCCCCGATGAGCGCGGCGAGGGATCGCATGGACCGTTCGATCTCCTCGGCGCAGCGTCGGAAGTCGGCGGCGGTGCCGCCGATCGGGTCCCGCAGGTCGTCCGCGCCGGGGGTGGCGGGTTGCAACCGCCCCCGGGCGCGGGCGGCGGCCTCGACGGCTGCCCGCAGCGGGTCAGCGGCCGGGTCCTCCAGTGGCTCCGCCGCGTCGGCGAGGCGCCCGAACTGCCGCAGGGTGAAGGTGCGGTGCAGCACGGCCGGAGCGAGCGCGGTGCACACCGACCGCTGCCGTCGGGTCGCGGTCAGCACCAGCGTGGCACCGACCAGATGCTCCGGGCGCAGCCGCCGGCTGCGGAAGTCCGTCGGGTCGGCGCCGGTCTCCGCGGCGACGTCCGCCGCGTACGGGTGCATGGGCAGCCCTTCCATCGCGTCGGTCCCGGCGCTGGCCACGGTGACCGGTCGGTCGGCGAGCAGCCGGCGCGCGAGGTACTCGGCCATCGGCGACCGGCACAGGTTGGCGTGGCAGACGAACAGCACCCGGTCGGTCATCTGGATCCCTCTCGTCGGTGCGGTCGCGGGTGGGCTCGCCGCGACGGCGGAGCGCCGGCGGTCGCGGCCGGACGCGGAGGGGTTGACCGCATCGTACGCGGACCGGGCGGGCGGGAGCCGCCCTGCCGCGCCGGTGCGGACGGGCCGGACGGCGGTGGACGCGGGATGAAGATCGGAATCCTGTCGTACCACTTTCCGCCGGAACCGGCGTTCATCCCCGGCAGCCTCGCCGAGGAGTTGGCCGCCCGGGGACACGAGGTCCGGGTGCTCACCGGCTTCCCGGACTATCCGGGCGGGCAGGTCTACCCGGGCTGGCGGCAGCGGTGGCGGTACGAGACGCGCAGCGAGCGGCTGACCGTGCGCCGGGTGCCCCGCTACTCGGGCGGCGACGGCTCCGGCCGGGCCCGGATGACCAGCTACCTGTCGTTCGCCGGCAGCGCGTCGCTCGTCGCGCGGCGGTTCTTCGCCGGTGTCGACGCCCTCTACGTGTTCCAGTTGCCGGCCACCAGCTTCGCGGCCGCCGGGGTGCTGCGGTTGCTCGGCCGGGTGCCGACCGTGCTGCACGTGCAGGACCTGTGGCCGCAGGAGGCGACCGGCGGTGACGCCCGGTGGGCGGCGCGGCTCGGCTCGGCGACGAGCCGGGTCTTCCGGGCCGCCGACCGGATCGCGGTGGTCGCCCCGTCGATGCGGGACCTGGCGGTCGCGGCGGGCGCGGATCCGGCGGCGGTGTCGGTGGTGCTGAACTGGACCGACGAGCGGATCTTCCAGCCGGTGCGGCCGAGCCCGGCCGCCCGCCGGCTGGTCCGCCGGGACGACCGCTGCGTCGTGATGCACGCGGGCACCATGGGCGCCCGGCACGGACTGGAGACCGCCGTACGCGCGGCGGCGGCCCTGGATCGCACCATGGACCTGGTCCTGGTCGGCTCGGGCGCGGACGAGCGGCGGGTGCGGGGGCTCGCCGCCGAGCTGCGGGCCGACAACGTCCGGTTCGTCGAGCGGCGCTCGCCGGTGGACATGCCCGACCTGTACGCCGCCGCCGACTACCAGCTCGTGATGCTGCGCGACCTACCCGAGCTGCGCGGGACCGTGCCCGGCAAGCTGCAGGCGGCGCTGTCCTGTGCCGCCCCGGTGGTCGCCTCGGCCGGTGGTGACACCGCCGAGCTGGTGGAGCGGGCGCGGGCGGGGCTCTCCTGCCCGCCCGAGGACTGGGCCAGCCTCGCCGACCGGTTCTGGCTGGCGGCCACCATCCCGTCGTCGGCGCGCGGCGAGATGGGCCGGCGGGGTCGGGAGGCGTACCTGCGGGAGATGTCGCAGGCCGCCGGGGTGGACCGGATCGAGCGGTTGCTGCACGACGCCGCACGTCCGGCCGTCGCCCGCTGAGCAGTCCCGCTCACGCACGCGCGATGCGCGTGAAGAACCTTCGATTATCAACCCAGATTCGCCATAACGTCACGATTTCCTGTTTCGGGTGTTAGAACAGCGAAGGTATGGGGCCTTCTGTCCGATTCTTGGAACGGGGTGTGGCGTGACGGAGAGCGTACGACCGAGTAGGCGGCGCAGCCGCTCCCGTCGGCGTCGGCGGGCCCGTCTGCGGCGCGCGCTGCTCGGCGGGCTGGTTGTCACGTCCCTGCTGCTGGTCGCCGGCGGCTGGGTCGGGTTCCGGGGCTGGCAGGCCCGCGCCCACCTGCTCAACGCCGCCGGCCTGGCCCGGGAACTCAGCACACAGGTGGTCGGTGGTGACCACGAGCGGGCCCAGCGCACACTCGCCGCGCTCCAGGAGCAGTCCGCCGCGGCCCGGTCCGCGACCGCCGACCCCGGTTGGTCGGTCGGTCGTCGGACCCCGTTCGCCGGGGAGAACCTCGGCGCCGTACGCCAGATCGCGGTCGCCGTCGACGACCTCGCCCGGCAGGCCTTCCCGACGCTGCTCCGCGCCGACCTGGCCAGCCTGGTGCCGACCGGCGGCCGCCTGGACGTGGGCCGGCTGCGGACCGTGTCCGCCGACCTCGCCGCGGTCGACGACGTCGTCCAACGGGCCCGTCGCGACCTCGCCGCCGTCCGCGCCGACGACCTGGTCAGCCAGGTCCGGCAGGCCGTCACCAGCCTGCGTGGCGAACTCGACCAGCTCGCCGACCTGACCGCGGCGGTCGACCAGGGTGCCCGGCTGCTGCCGCCGCTGCTCGGTGCCGACGGCAAGCGCACCTACCTGCTGGTGTCGCAGAACCCCGCGGAGCTGCGCGCCACCGGCGGCATGATCGGCGCGTACGCGCTGATCGAGGCCGACAAGGGCCAGGTGCGGATGGGGAAGCAGGGCAGCAGTTCCTCGCTCGGGAGGTTCACCCCGCCCCTGTCGCTGCCGAAGGAGGTCCGGGCGCTCTGGACCGACCTGCCGGGGATCTACCCCGCCGACGTGAACCTGACCCCGCACTTCCCGACCGCCGCGTCGTTGTACCGCGAGATGTTCCGCCGCAAGACCGGCACCAAGGTCGACGGCGTGCTGGCGGTCGATCCGGTGGTGCTGTCCTACCTGCTCAAGGCCACCGGCCCGGTGCAGGTGCCCGGTGGCGTGCGGCTCGCCAGCGACACGGCGGTGCGGACGCTGCTCAACGAGACCTACCAACGTCTCGACACCCGTGAGCAGGACGCGTTCTTCGCGGCGTCGGCGGCGTCGGTCTTCGACACCCTGTTTAAGAAGAATGTCGACTCAAGGGTGTTGTTGTCCGTATTCGCCCGTGCTGTGGAGGAACGACGGATATTGTTCTGGAGTGCCCGACCGGAGGAACAGCGGACGCTCGGCGACAGCCGAATGGCCGGTGCGCTTCCGGAACAGGACACCGTGCCGACGGTCGGCGTCTTCCTCAACGACGGCAGCGGCGCGAAGCTCGGCTACTACCTGCGGCCGGCGGCGACGCTGACGGTCGGCGAGTGCCGGCCCGACGGCCGCCGCGAGCTCCGGTTGCGGGTGACCCTGCACTCGACGGCGCCGACGTCCGGGCTCAGCAAGTCGGTCGTCGGCCTCGCCCAGGCGGGAGACCCGTACACCGCCCGCACCTTGGTGTCGGTGTTCAGCCCGACCGGCGGGACGGTGGTCGACGCCCGGCTCGACGGGGCGGAGACGGCGCTGGGCAGTGGCACCGAACGCAATCGACAGGTCGCCACGGCGAACGTCGAGATCGGGCCCGGCGCGAGCCGGACGTTGGAGGTCACCGTCCTCACCGGAAAGAAGACCGGGACCGGACAGGCCGAGCTTTGGCTAACCCCCACGGCCACCCCGTGGACCACCCAAGTTGAAACCGCACCAAGCTGTGACCAGTAGGAGGGAACCAATCATGCGGCTATCCCGCATCATCATGGCGCTCACGGTCGGCCTGGCCGTGGTGGCCGTGCCGACCGCAGCGGGGGCGGCACAGCCGCAGCCGTCGCCGAGCGTCACGGACACGCCCCAGCCACCGCCGTACACGCCCGTACTCCCGTCCCTGACCGTGAGCCGGCCGAGCATCACGCTCGGCGAGACGGTCACCCTGCGCGGCCGGGGCTTCGGTCCCAACGAGACGGTCGACATCGTCGTCTCGGTCCAGCCGCTGGCCGCGCCGGCGGCGGGCACCGCCCGCCGCAGCGACGGCAGCACCGTCGCCATGGCACCGGTGGCGTTCCAGGCGGCGGCGCCGCTGCGCTTCACGGCGCGTACCAACGGCGCCGGTGAGTTCAGCCGCAGCTACAAGCCGTCCGTCACCGGGCTGCTGACCTTCGTCGCGACCGGCCGCGAGTCGGACCGGACGGCGGAGACCCAGCTGCGGGTCCTGGACCGGCCCCAGCCGCCGCTGCCCGTCACCGGTGACAGCATCGGCACCCCGATGAAGCTCGGTGGCGGCCTGGTCGGCGCGGGTGCGGTGCTGCTGCTGCTGACCCTGGCCTGGCGTCGTCGCCAGCGGCTGGGAATGGGCTCGTCGCACTGACACGGCACCATCCCGGGCCCGGCCCGGATGTTTGACGGTCGGCGCCCGTCGGAGCTGCACTCCGGCGGGCGCCGACCCGTCCGTGTCCGGCGGGATCCCTCGGTCACCCGCGCCCGGTGACCGGTGTCGCGGGGCACAACCACGTGCGGAACGCTCCGCCCGGGGGAGGGTGGGAACGTACAGTCGGGCCGTGGAGCGTACCGAGTCGATGCCGGCGCAGACCCTGCCGGCCGGGATGGCCGCCGAGGAATCCGGCAGCGTGCTGTTGCCCGGTCACGACGTGCCGCTGGGGCGGTACACGACGGTGCGGCGGCTGCTGCCGCAGCGCACCCGCCGGATGGTCGGCGCCTGGTGCTTCGTGGACCACTTCGGGCCCGACGACGTGGCCGAGCGTCCCGGCATGGAGGTGCCGCCCCACCCGCACACCGGCCTGCAGACGGTGACCTGGCTGCTGGACGGGGAGATCCTGCACCGGGACAGCCTGGGCAACGTTCAGCCGATCCGACCCGGCCAGCTCAACGTGATGACCTCCGGGCACGGCATCGCCCACTCGGAGCGGTCTCCGCAGCCGCACCCGCCGCTGATGCACGGCGTTCAGCTCTGGGTGGCGCTGCCGGACCCGGCGCGCGCCGGCGCCGCCGACTTCGCCCACCACGCCGACCTGCCCCGCTGGCGCGACGGCCAGCTGGACGTCACGCTGCTGGTCGGCGAGATCGGCGGCGAGCGGTCGCCGGCGGTGGTACACACGCCGCTGGTCGGCGCGCAGCTGGAACTGGGCGGCCCGGAGCCGGTCGACCTGCCGTTGCGTCCCGACTTCGAGTACGGGCTGCTGGCCATGTCCGGTTCCGCCGCCGTCGACGGGGTGACGGTCGAGCCCGGCGCGTTGCTCTACCTCGGCACCGGACGCGGCCGGCTCACCCTCAGCGGCGGTCCGGGAAGCCGGCTGCTGCTGCTCGGCGGCGCGCCGTTCGAGGAGCCGCTGGTCATGTGGTGGAACTTCGTGGGCCGCTCGCACGACGAGGTGGCCGCCGCCCGGGAGGACTGGATGGCCGGTCGTCGGTTCGGCGTCGTCGCCGACGATGCCGCGCCGCCGCTGCCCGCCCCGGCGCTGCCCACCACCCGGCTGAAGGCCCGTGACCGGACGGGCGGGCTGCGCGGATAGCGCGGCCGGGCCCGGGCCACGCCGCGCCGCCCGCCGGTCGGCGGTGTGACCGCTGGTGGCACGGGTAGTCGCGGGCATGCCGACTACTGCGATCTCCAGCATCGAGGACAAGAAGCGCCTGGTACGCCGGCTCGCCGGCAGCGGGCGAGGCTTCGCCGAACAGTACGGCTTCCCGGTCACCAACAACCCGTCGAGCCTGTTCCAGGTGCTCTACCTGTCGGTTCTGCTGGCCCGCCGGGGCGACTTCCGGCGCGCCGTGGACAGCGCCCGGGCGCTGCGGGAGCAGGGCTGGGACAGCGCCGCGCGGCTGGCCCGCTCGCTGCACGAGACGCGGGCACGCGTGTTGCGCGAGTCGGGTCAGCGCGGCGACGTGGACGCGCTGGCCAGCACGCTGGGCGACCTCGCCCGGACCGTCGTCGACCAGTACCGGGGCGACCTGCGCCGGTTGCGCGCGAAGGCGCACTACGACCCGTCCCAGGAGCGGCAACTGCTCAACGAACTGCCCGGCGTGGACGGGCAGGCGGTCGAGTTGTTCCTGCGGGAGGCGCAGGCTCTGTGGCGGGAGGTGGCGCCGGTCGCGGACCGGCGGGCGCTGACCGCCGCGCGGCGGCTCGGGCTCGGACGGTCCGCCGGTGACCTGGCCGGGCTGGCCGGCAGCGGCGAGTCGGAGCGGCTCGCCTGGCTGGTCGGCGCGCTCGCGCGGGTGGATCTGGAGAAACGTTACGCCGAGGTGATGAGGTGAACACGCTGCGGTGAGAATCCGATCGGTCGGACGTGTACTGGCTTACAGTCTCGTGCTTCCTGACCGTTCGGATGATGTCGCGATGTACGATGATCGCGGCAGTGATGCCCGCCCGGTTCGGGCGTACAACCGCCTGGTGGTCGAGGCCCGGTTCGGGCCGTGCCGACCACCAGGTCGGTGTCGGTGCGGCGCCCCGGTCGCGGTTCGCGTCCCGGGGCGCCCGCCCGGCCACCGACTCAGGTCAGCCCGGCCACCAGGTTCACCGTCGCCGCGATGACGAACGCGCCGAACAGGTACGACACCATCGCGTGTGACAGCACCGTCCGGCGCATCTCCCCGCTGGTGAGGTCGGTGTCCGCCACCTGGAAGGTGGCCCCGACGGTGAACGCCAGGTACGCGAAGTCCACGTAGCACGGTGGGTCCGGCTGGTGGAAGTCCACCCCGCCGTCCGGTCCGGTGTAGTAGACGCGGGCGTAGCGGGCCGCGAACACGGTGTGCACCACCACCCACGACAGCAGCACGTTGAGCACGCCCCACCCGCCGTACAGGTCCCGCATCGGGCCTCTCGGCACGTTGTCGGCGCTGCCGATCACCAGGAGAACGGCGACCAGGCTGGCCAGGCAGGCGACGATCAGCACCACGTCGCGGATCGCGCGGTTGGGGTCCTCGTACACGGCCAACCGGGCGGTCCGGATCGCGTCGAGCGGCCAGATCTTGCGCCACACGATGGCCAGCCAGGTCACCGCCGCGACGTCCCACCCGACGAGCGGGGCGTGCGGCGGCGAGACGAGGAACCCGAAGACGGTCGCGACGACGACGCCCACCACCGCGACGACCGCGATCTGGACGACCGCCGGCGTGTGCCCGTCCGGTGGGCGGCTCGCCGCCTCCCGGGCCGCCGCCCGCCGCTGCGCGTGCTCGTCGGGTTCCGCGCCGTCGGCCCCGCCCTCGGGCCCGGGCGTCACCGCTCAGATGCCGCGTAGGTGCTGTGACACCCGGGGGCGCCGCTCACGGGCCTGCGCGGCGCGCTGTGACGGGCTGAGCTCAGGTGCGGCGTCGATGCCCGCGGAGCGGGCCACCTCGGTGCCGTTCGCGTAGTCCACCGGCGGCAGCTTCCGCAACGCGCGCAGCACGTCCGGCGGGGCGCCCTCCCGTTCGGCCTCCCGGATCACGTCGTCCTTGCCGGCCGGGTAGTCCAGGCTCGACAGGTACTGCAGGACGTCGGCGTAGCTCGCCATGGTGTCGGCTCCTCGCGGCATCGAATCCGGTCACGACCGGCGGCGGTTACCCCACTACCGGCCGGTCACGCCCGCCACGGCGAAGGAAATGCCGCGCCACGTGGACCGGCCGCCGCCCGTTTCCACCGGGACGCCCCGGGTACGCGCAGGCTCCGACGCAGCCGGAGGAGCACGGGATGAACTACGACACCTTCGTCGACCAGGTGACCCAACGGACGCGGACGTCCCCGGAGCAGGGGGTCGCGCTGACCCGGGCTGTTCTGCAGACGCTGGCCGAGCGGCTGACCGGTGGCGAGATGCTGGACCTGGCCGCTCAGCTGCCCAGGCCGCTGCAGGTCGTGGTGAAACCGGCCCCCGGTGACGAATCGGCGCAGCGGTTCGGGGCCGCCGAGTTCGTCGCCCGGGTCGCCCAGCGCGCCGGGGTGACGGAACCAGCCGCCCGGGACGCGGCCCGCGCGGTCTTCACCACGTTGCGCGAGGCCGTCAGCGGCGGCGAGTTCGACGACGTCGTGACCCAACTGCCCCGGGACTACCGGGAGATGGTGGAACCGGCGATGGCCCCGGGGGCGACGCTGCGCCGCGGCTGACCGACGTCCGTGGCCCGTGCGGGCGCGGTCCCGGCCGCCCGTCGCGCCATCCGCACCGTTGTTGACCTGGGCAACCATCGACGCGCCGGCCGCCCCCGCCTGGCGCGCCGATCGAGCCTGACCTAACCTTGTCGCTGCGAGGGGAGTACTTCCCACGAACCATTCCGGTCAGTACGGCGTGCCGGGCACGCCTCGGGTGGTTGCCCACGAAAGTGGGTGAAGGAGACCTCGAACATGACACGGTGTTCGAGGAGGTCCCATGACCGAGTTGTCGTACCTGTCGGCGGCGGAGCTGACGACGGTCGGCACCCCCACCCTGTGGGGCGTGACGATCGCCGGCGTGATCGCGCTGCTGGTGCTGGATTTCCTCGTCACCCGACGCCCGCACGAGGTGTCGCTGCGCGAGGCGCTCGGCTGGTCCGCGTTCTACATCGCCCTGCCGCTGGCCTTCGGGGCCTGGGTGTGGAACCGCTACGGGTCCGAGCTCGGCGTGCAGTACCTGACCGGTTACCTGGTCGAGAAGTCGCTCTCCGTCGACAACCTCTTCGTCTTCATGCTGCTGCTGGCCGCGTTCGCGGTGCCGGCGGCGTACGCCCAGCGGGTCCTGCTCTACGGCATCGCCGGCGCGCTCGTGCTGCGGGCCGTGTTCATCGCGCTCGGCGCGGCGGCCCTGGAGACGCTCGACTTCGCGTTCCTGCTCTTCGCCGTCATCCTCATCGCCACCGCCGTGAAGCTGCTGCGTGACGCCCTCTCGGGTCACCAGCAGGAGGTCGACATCAACACGATGCGCTCAGTGCGGCTGCTGCGCCGGTTCATGCCGGTCACCGACGACTACCACGGCACGCGGATGACGATCCGGGAGGCCGGCCGCCGCACGCTCACCCCGTTCGCGCTCGTGGTCGTGGCCGTCCTCGCCACCGACGTGGTCTTCGCGGTCGACTCGGTGCCGGCCGTCTACGGCATCACCGAGGACCCGTACCTGGTCTTCGCCACGAACGCGTTCGCCCTGCTCGGCCTGCGCGCCCTCTACTTCGTCCTGCACGCCGCGCTCAGCCGGCTGGTCCACCTCAGCTACGGCCTGGCGATCATCCTCGCCTTCATCGGCGTCAAGCTCGGCCTGCACTGGGCGCACGGCATCTGGAAAGGCGTCCCGGAGATCCCGACCCTGGCGTCGCTCGGCGTCATCATCGGCATCCTCGTGGTCGTCACGCTCACCAGCCTGCGCGCCACCCGCAACGCCGTCCCCGAGGAGCGCGAGGTCGTCACCGAGCGGCGGTGACCGCCACCGTGTCGCGTGCCGGCCCCGCCGGCACGCGACGGCGCCACGCCCGGCCACCACCACGTACGTGGGAATGATCCCGTCTCACGTCTCGAGGTGGTACGACTGACGGGTGGGAATCGTGTCGCCAGGCTTCCAGGGTCGGCCCCGGTCGTCCGAGCCGTCGCTGCCGCCGGGGCAGTACCTGACCCAGGACTTCCCGGTGCTCTCCGCCGGCCCGACGCCCCGGGTCCCGCTGGACACCTGGGAGTTCGTCATCACCACCGAGACCGGCGCGGAGTACCGGTGGTCGTGGTCGGAGCTGATGGCCCTGCCGCAGGAGACGCCGCACGTCGACATCCACTGTGTGACGCGCTGGTCGAAGCTGGGCACCAACTGGCAGGGCGTCTCGCTGGACACCCTGCTGGAGGGCATCGAGACCGACGCCGGCTACGTGCTCGCCCACTCGTACGGCGGCTACACCACCAACCTCCCGCTGGACGACCTGCGCGGCGGGCGGGCCTGGGTGGCGCACACCTTCGAGGGCGGCGACCTGCCGCCCGAACACGGCGGCCCGGCCCGGCTGCTGGTGCCCCACCTCTACTTCTGGAAGTCGGCCAAGTGGGTGCGCGGCCTGCGGCTGATGACCAGCGACCGGCAGGGCTTCTGGGAGACCGCGGGCTACCACGACTACGGCGACCCGTGGCGTGAGCAGCGGTACCAGGGTGACTGAGCGCGTGGCGACGGCACCCGCCCGGGCGCCGCTGACGTGGCGCGTCGCCCGGCTGATCGAGCGCCGGGTGGAGACCCCGACGGCGCAGACCCTGGTGCTGGAGGTGTCGGACTGGCCCGGGCACCTGCCCGGCCAGCACGTGGACATCCGGCTCACCGCGCCCGACGGCTACCAGGCCGCCCGCTCGTACTCGCTCGCCGGGCCCGTGGTGGACGGCCCCGGTGGGCCGCGCGTCGAGGTGACCGTCCAGCGGGTGGCCGACGGCGAGGTGTCGCCTTACCTCATCGACACGTACGCCGTCGGTGACCCCGTGGAGATCCGTGGCCCGATCGGCGGCTGGTTCGTCTGGCGTCCGCAGGAGACCGCCCCCGTGCTGCTGGTCGGCGGGGGCTCGGGCATCGTGCCGCTGATGGCGATCGTGCGGGCCCGCCGGGCAGCCGGCAGCATGACCCCGTTCCGGCTGCTCTACTCCGTCCGCACCCCCGACGACGTGATCTACGCCGAGGAGCTGCGCCGGCGCGGCCGCGACGACCCGGGCCTGGACGTGGCCTACCTCTACACCCGGCAGGCCCCGGAGGGTTGGCGGGGAGAGCCGCACCGCATCGGGCTGGCCGACGTCAACACCCACGGCTGGCCGGCCGACCTGGAGCCGCTCAACTACGTCTGCGGCCCCACCGGGTTCGTCGAAACCGTGGCCGACCTGCTCGTCGGGCTGGGCCACCAGCCTCGGCGGGTGAAGACCGAACGGTTCGGTCCGACCGGCTGACCGCCGAGGAGACACCATGACTGACATGTCCTACCTGGACGGCAACATGCTCGACGGCCCGCTGCGGGAGCTGTTCGCCGTCGACCTCAGCGCGGCCACCGGCCGGTGCGAGCACTGCGGCGCGGACGGCCCGATGGCGGCGCTGCACGTCTACTCGCACGCCCCGGGGCTGATCGGGCGCTGCCCGAACTGCGAGGCGGTCATGCTGCGGCTCGTCCGCTCGCCCGGCTGGGCCCGGCTGGACCTGCGCGGCACGACGTACCTCCAGGTGCCGATGCCGCTCGACCAGCCGCACCCCGGCCCGCTCTGAGCCGGGCGGCCGACACGGCGGACGCGACGGGCCGGCCGACGATCGTGGCCCGCCCGGGCGGATCGGCGGATCCGCCCCGACGCCGACGGTTCCTGACTAGCGTTGACGTCGTGGACGGACTCGGGGCGAAGATCTCGTACCTGGCGCTCGCCGACCGGGTGCCGGTCTACCTCGACGACGGCACGCAGGTCGGCGCGGTCGCGCGGGTGGTCGCCGACGAGGGGCAGGACATCTTCCACGGCGTCGTGGTGCGGACACCGCCGCCCGGACGCCGAGACCTGTTCGCGTGCCGCGACGCCATCCGGGAGCTCCGCGAGCGGGGCGTCGTGCTCGCGGTGCCCAGCACCGACCTGCCCGACGCGGACGCCGACGCGCCGGCCCGCACCGCGGCCGCCGAGGCGGACGGCGGCCCGACCGGGAACCTGCGCCGGCTCGGCCGGTGGCTCGGCCAGGGCTGACGGCCCGACAACCGCGTTGACAACGCGCGTGCCACCGGTGAGAGTGGTCCGCCGTGCGATACCTGCGTAGCGGCGAACTGGCCGCGATCCGTCGACCCCGCCCGACCGACGAGACGGAGTTCCTCGCCGCCGCCGCGCGCAGCCGCGACCTGCACCACCCGTGGCTCGCCGCCCCGGACACCCCCGAGGCCTTCGCCGCGTACCTGAGCAAGATCCGTCGGCGGGACGGCTCCGGCTACCTCATCTGCGACCGGGCCAGCGGCGCGATCGCCGGCTACGCCACCATCAGCGGGATCGTGCTGGGCGCGCTGCGCGGCGGCTACCTGGGCTACGCCGCGTTCCTGCCGTACAGCGGGACCGGCCACGCCTCGGAGGGCATCCGGCTGGCGATCGAGCACGCGTTCACCGTGCTCGGCCTGCACCGGCTGGAAGCGAACATCCAACCGGGCAACGAGCCGTCGCGGCGGGTGGCCCGCAAGCTCGGCTTCCGGCTGGAGGGCTTCTCGCCGGACTACCTGTTCATCAACGGGGCGTGGCGCGACCACGAGCGATGGGCGATCACCGCGTCGAACTGAGGCCGCCGCCGCCACGCCGGGCGGGGGCTCCGCTCAACTGCCGGGGGGCGGAAGCCTACCGGGCAGGCTGGTGATCCGGGTCGGCAGGACGCCCCGGCTCAGGCGCACGTTTGTCCCGCGTGTGGACGGGAACGGGTCCGCAATGACGAAACCTCGTGTGGTGATCGTGGGGGCCGGATTCGCCGGTTACCACGCGGCGAAGACGTTGAGCCGGCTGGCCGGCAACCGCGCCGAGATCGTGGTGTTGAACTCGACCGACTACTTCCTCTACCTGCCCCTGCTGCCGGAGGTCGCGGCCGGGGTGGTCGAGCCGAAACGCATCGCGGTGCCGCTCACCGGGACCCTGCGCGGGGTCCGCGTGGTGATCGGTGAGGCCGACGAGGTGGACCTGCAGAACCGCTGGGTGGGCTTCACGCAGGCGGAGGGGGACCGCAACCGGATCGCGTACGACCGGCTGGTCCTGGCCGTCGGCAGCGTCAACAAGCTCCTGCCCATCCCCGGCGTGACCGAGTACGCGCACGGCTTCCGTGGGCTGCCCGAGGCGCTCTACCTGCACGACCACATCGTGCGGCAGATCGAGCTGGCCGAGCAGGCCGAGGATCCGGCCGAGCAGCAGGCCCGGGCCACCTTCGTCGTGGTCGGCGCCGGCTACACCGGCACGGAGGTGGCCGCGCACGGCCAACTGTTCACCGACGCGCTGCACGCCCAGCGGCCCCGGCTCACCGTGCGGCCCAAGTGGATGCTGCTCGACGTGGCCCCCCGCGTGCTGCCCGAGCTGGACAAGCGGATGTCCGACACCGCCCACCGGGTGCTGGACCGGCGCGGCGTCGACGTCCGGATGGGTACCTCGGTGGCCGAGGCGACCGCGGACGGGGTGAAGCTCACCGACGGCGAGTACGTGCCGACCTGCTCGCTGGTCTGGTGCGTCGGCGTGCGCCCGGACCCGTTCGTCGCCGAGCTGGGCCTGCGCACCGAGCGGGGCCGACTGGTGGTCGACGAGTACCTGAACGTCCCCGGCTTCCCCGAGGTGTACGCCTGCGGCGACGCGGCCGCGGTGCCCGACGTGATCCACCCGGGGCAGGTCTGCGCGATGACCGCCCAGCACGCGCAGCGCCAGGGCAAGCTGGTCGCCCACAACATCGCGGCCTCGTACGGCAAGGGGCGCCGCCGCACCTACAAGCACCACGACCTGGGCTGGGTCGTCGACCTCGGCGGCAAGGACGCGGCCGCGAACCCGCTCAAGGTCAACCTCGCCGGGCTGCCGGCCAAGGCGGTCACCCGCGGCTACCACCTGCTCGCCATGCCCGGCAACCGGACGCGGGTGAGCGCGGACTGGGTGCTCGACGCCGCCCTCACCCGCCCGGCGGTCCAGCTCGGCCTGGTGCCGGCGAACGCGGTGCCGCTGGAGAGCACCGCCCCGGAGATGCCCGTCCGCACCCGGTGACGGCCGGCTGGCCGGTCAGCCGGGGGAGGGCGGGCGGCGCAGCGGGGCGTACTCGCGCAGCAGGATCTGCACGATGCTCGCCGCGGGGATGGCCAGCAGCGCGCCGACCAGGCCGGCCAGCTGCGCGGCGAGCAGCAGGCTCACCAGCACGGTCAGCGGGTTCAGCCGCACCGCCCGGGACAGGACGATCGGCTGCAGCACGTGGTTCTCGAACTGCTGGTAGACCACGAAGAAGACCAGCACCACGATGCCCGCGGTGGGGGAGTGGACGAAGCCGGCCACGGCCGCGATGACCGCGCCGAGGGTGGCCCCGACCAGCGGGATCAGGTCGGCGATCGCCACCAGCAGGGCGATCACCGCGGCGAACGGCACACCCGTCACCAGGAGCACCAGGAACGTCAGCAGGCCGCAGATCAGGCTGATCAGCACGTTGCCGGTCAGGTAGCCGGTGACGGTGCGGGAGATCTCGTGGCCGATGCGCCGCCACCGCCGCGCCCGGCGCTCGCCCGCCGCCGCGAGCACCGTCCCGGTGATCCGCGGGGACTCCAACACCATGAGGTACGCCAGCACGATCACCGTGACCAGCCCGGCGACCGTCTCCACCAGGCCGCGCAGCACCCCGAACGCCGGCTGCCGCAGCCGCTCCCCATACCGGGCCAGCTGGCCGGAGTGGCTGACCAGGTACTCCCGCAGCCCGAAGCGCTCCATCAGCCGGCCGATCGGACCGCGCCCGGCCTTCGTCTCCCGCAGCAGCTGCGGGGCGTGGTCGACGAACTTGATCACCTCGTCCACCAGCGGTACGACGATCACCGCGGCCAGCGCGGTCAGCACCACGAAGGTGCCCACGAAGACGAGCAGCGTGGCCAAGGCCCGGCGCCGGACCAGCCGCCGCTGCAGCAGGTCCACCAGCGGCTTCAGGGCCACCGCGAAGAACGCCGCGATCAGGATCCAGATCAGGACCCGGCGGGTCGCGTACACCAGCGCCAGGCCGATCGTGGCGGCCAGCAACAGGCCGATGACGATCAGGGCCCGCCGGGCGGTCCTCCGGTCGTCGGCGTCACACATCCGCCGCGCCTACCCCGATCCGGACGGGAAAAACCCGAAAAGGCGGCGATGTCCGATACCGACCCTAGTCGGCGTCCGTGGCGGGCCGGGCGCCGGCCATGAACCGTTCCAGGGCCGGCCCGTGCAGCACGACGCCGGGGATCGGGTCGCGCAGGGCGACGGTGGTGATCCGGGCGACCGGCAACCGGCCGGGGCGGGTCGCGGCCGCGAGCACCACGTTGCCGTACCGCCGGCCGCGCAGCATCCGGCGGTCGGCGACCAGGCAGACGTCGGCGAAGACGGCACGCAGGGTGGCGACCTGCACCCGGGTGGACACCAGGGGCGGCAGGTCGGTCAGATTCACCAGGTAGATGCCGTCCGGGCGCAGCGTACGGGCCGCCGCCGCCACGAACTCCACCGTGCGGACGTGCCGGGGCATCCGGGCCGCCCGGTAGATGTCGGCGAGCACCAGGTCGTACGAGTCCGGTGGGGCGGCGACGACCGCGTCGCGCGCGTCGGCGATCTCGACGTGGATCTCCGGGGCGAGCGGCGGCAACCCACCGGTGACCAGCTCCACCACCGCCTCGTCGCGCTCCACGACCAGCTGCGCCGAGCCGGGCCGGGTCGCGGCCAGGTAGCGGGGCAGGGTCAGCGCGCCACCGCCGAGGTGCAGCACGGACAGCGCCGCGCCCGTCGGCGCCGCGGCGTCCGCCACCGACGCCATCCGGCGTACGTAGTCGAAGTGCAGGTGACACGGATCGGCGACGTCGACGTACGACTGTTCGACGCCGTCGGCGAGCAGCATGCGTCCGGTGCGCCGTACCGGGTCGGCGACCAGCTCCAGCCGGTCGGCGGCGCGGTCCATGCCCGGCACGGTAGCCGATCGGCCGGTGCGGGGGCCGGCGGGGCCGGGGGGGGGGCCCCCCCCCCCCCCCGGCCGCCCCCCCCCCCCCCGCCCCCCGCCCCCCCCCCCCGCGCGCCCCC